>NZ_JBHXRX010000031.1:0-99031 GCF_042714995.1 Streptomyces sp. NPDC058665 | reverse complement strand
CTGCCGAGATCGGTCGGCTTGCCGTCCTTGTCCTTCCCGCCCTTGCCCTTCGTGAAGGACTTGCCGAAACTGACGCTCCCCGCCGCCTCCGTGCTGGTCTTCGTGATGTCGACGTCCGGCGCCTTCTCGGGCGGCAGGTCGGGCTTCTTCTTGTTCGCGTGGTAGCCGCAGATCGCGCCCAGTTCGGAGGAACGGGGGCCCGCGGGCCTGCTGTTGCACTCGTCCTGTGCCTTCAGATACTCGGTGAACTGCTTGGCGTCCTCCAGATTCAGCTCCAGGTCCTTCTGCGGGTCGCCGGTCCTGTTGCCGTTGAACAGCCACTGACCGCCGCTGCCGCTGCCCTTCATGTAACTGCCGCTCAGCGAAGCGCTGCCGCCCCAGTCCTTCAGACCGGGAATCCCGGCCGAGATGCTCGCGGTGACGCCGCCTCCGGACTCGGTGATCCGCTCCAGGGTGACGGTGCCGTCCGACCACTGCTGGAGTTTGACCTGCTCGGAGCTGCTGATCTTGATGAAGAGGATCTGGACGACCACGGTGGTTTTCGTCTGATCCTGCGAGAGCAGGCACTTCGCGGGCTGGAACGGGTCGCCTGGCGGTCCCTCGGGTATCTCGCCGTCCCCGCCGCCACCTCCGTCCTCGCCCCCGCCGCCCCCGGAGTCACAGCCGTCGCCGCCGTCGCCCGCGTTGACGATCCGGCACACCGCGTCCTGAAGACCCACGGCCGTATCGTCGGGGACCGTCAGCGCCAGGATCCCCGCGACGACCGCGGCGACGACGCCGATCATCGCCACGTACTCGACGCCGCCCTGACCCGTCTCGGCGTACGCGTGCGCTCTGCGACGATGATCATTCCCGTTCATCCGAGCTCCTCGTCCAAGCCTTCGCTGGTTCACTTGTTGGGGCTGGAGGGTAAGGAGTGACCCGGGCCCAGACGCAGGGCCTCAGGGCCCACTCCTGGACCCACTGGGAGAAGGGGCCCCCTGATCGGGCCGTCCACTTGCCCGATACGGGCGTTCGCGGCGTGGGAACGGGCGGGGCGGTGGAGGTGCCGAGGGGGATCGGAGGTTCGGCGAGCCGCGTCGGGGAGAGTTACGGTGGGAAAGACGAGGGCTTCGGGACCCCCAGAGGGTGGCTCGGGCCCAGGAACGTCGTAGGTGAAGAGGTGCTCCGTATGGACGCGGATCGCGCCGAGCGTCTGACCACGCAACTTCGTGACCGCGGAGTCATGGCGCACATGGTGCACGCGGGTGTTTACGAGTTCGGTATCCGGGTCGTCCTCGACGACAAGATCGAGGCGCTCTGGGACATGGACGGAGCGGCGGGACTTGACGCGGAGATCGTCAACGAGGGAGCCCTGATCGGCTTCGTCCCTCATGTGCCGGGGTCGGAGGACTTCACCGAGGAACAGCTCGTGAACTGCATCGCCACCACGGACTACGCTCTCGACACCCTTCAGCGCCCGGCCGAGCGCGGCCCCGGACACGAGGCGCCCGCGCAGCCCACACAGCCTGGACAGCCGTCGGACCGGTCGCCCTCCGCGACTCCTCCGGCCCTTCGGCATCAGCGCCGGGCCCACTGGATCCACCGCGGCAGGTCCTGACCTGTCGGTGACGGCGCGTGGGCGACGCCTTGGCCGCCCGTCGCGACTCCGGCTCGGAACCTCCGGGAGTCACTCCCGCTCCGAAGTGGGGCGTTCCGCGAGACTTGCCACATGTCGGGCACTCACGGTGATACCTCGAACGCGAAGAGCAGGCGGAGTGCGGCGGTGCCTGGCACCACGCCCCTCCGGGCACTCGACGCGCAGCAGTTGGATGTGCTGCGCGGTGTGGGACGTGAGTGGCGGCGGGTGTCGGCGGGCCCCGATGTATGGCGGCGCGCGCTGCCGGTGGACCCGGACCTGGGGGCTCTGCCCACACCGGCCCAGATCACGCCCGCCCGCTTCGGCCGGGTGGTCCCGGTCTCCCCCTTCGGCCCGACCGTGCTGGGCACCCCGCAGGCCCGGCCGGCGCCCGCCCGCCCGGCGGAGGGGGGCCCTCCGGCCCCCGTCGACCGCCCTCGGGGCCTGTACCGGGTACGACGTCTGCTGCTGGGCCCCGCGCTGGCGAGCACGGCCATCGCCCGCGAGCGTATGCGCAAGCTGGTCGCCCTGCCCGTCCTGTCCGCCGACGCGCTCTCCTCCGTCGCGTACGGGCCGGAGGCGATGCTCGCCGTCCTCGTCCTCGCCGGCACCGCCGGCATCGGCTACTCGATCCCCATCGCGGCCACCATCGTCTTCCTGATGCTGGCCATCGGGCTCTCGTACCGCCAGACCATCCGCGCCTATCCCCACGGCGGCGGCTCGTACATCGTCGCGAGCGACAACCTGGGGCGCGTTCCGGGACTCGTCGCCGCCGCCGGGCTGATGACCGACTACATCCTGACCGTCGCGGTGTCCATCGCCGCCGGTGTCGCCGCGATCACCTCCGCCCTGCCGTCTCTTGCCGCCTCCTCCGTACTGATCGGCGTCGCCGCCATCGCCGTCCTTCTCGCCTGCAACCTGCGCGGGATCCGGCAGGCCGGCGCCATCTTCGCAGCGCCGACCTACGCCTTCGTGATCGCGATGGTGGCGCTGGTCGCCGTCGGTATCGCCGACGCGGGCGGCCGGGGCTTCGACCCGGTGCCGCATCCGCCCGTCAACGCCACCGAAGGGCTCGGCATCCTGCTCGTGATGCGGGCCTTCGCGTCCGGCGCGACGGCGATGACCGGCATCGAGGCGATCTCGAACGCGGTCCCCGCGTTCAAGCCCGTCGAGTGGCGCAACGCCCGTACGACGCTGACGTGGATGATCGGGCTGCTCGTCACCCTGTTCTCGGGCATCATCGCCCTCGTCCACTTCGACGGGATCCTGCCCCGCTCCGGCGAGACGGTGCTGTCCCAACTCGCCCACAGCAACTACGGTTCGGGCCCGATATACGTCTACACGCAGGCCGCCACCGCCGCCGTGCTGCTCCTCGCGGCCAACACCGCGTTCAACGACTTCCCGCGCGTCCTGTCCCTGCTGGCCCGCGACGACCACGCGCCCCGCCTCTTCGCGCGGATGGGCGACCGGCTCGCCTTCAGCAACGGCATCATCCTGCTGTCGGTCGCGGCGGGGCTGGTGTACGTGGCCTTCGACGGCCGCACCGCCTCCCTCATCCCGCTGTACGCGGTCGGCGTCTTCCTCGCGTTCTCCCTGTCGCAGGCCGGAATGGTGGTCCACTGGTGGCGTCTGAGGGACCGTCACTGGCGCAAGAGCCTGGTGTTCAACGCGACCGGCGGGGTTCTCTCCGCGATCGTCCTCATCACGGCGGGCATCACCAAGTTCACCGAAGGCGCCTGGGTCGCGCTCGTGGCGGTCGCGCTGTTCCTCTTCGTCACGACACGCATCCGCCGCCACTACGACACCGTGGCGGCGGCGCTACGGCTCCAACTGCACGCGATCGAGATCCCGCGCAGGACCATCGCGCCTCGCGTACCCGCGCCGGCCGAGGGCGTCGAGGGCTCGCCCGACCTGCCCGGCTCCGCCGACTCGTCCCACCCGTCTCACCCGTCCGAACCGGCGGATTCGCCTGACGGGCGCGAGGTACGGGACCCGGAAGCCTTCCGTGCGGCGGGGGACGAGGCGGGGAAGTCGGAGGAGACCGAGGAGGTGCCCGAGGAGGTCCGGCATCTCTCCCTCGTACCGATCGAGACGCTGGACCGCGCCGGAATGCGCGCGCTCGCGTACGCCGCCTCGCTGGAGCAGCCGGTGCTCGTCGTGCATGTCAGCACCGGTGTACGGGAGGCCGAAACCTTCCGCGAGCACTGGCGGTTGTGGGGCGACCATCTGCCCCTCCAGGAACTCGTCTCCCCGTACCGTGCGGTCATCGCGCCCCTGGTGAACTACATCGAAGCCCTGCACCACCAGCGGCCCGACCTCACCCTGACCGTGATCCTCCCGGAGGTCGTCATGCGCCAACGGCGCTACAGCGCCCTGCACGGCCGGACCGCCCCGCGCCTGCGCCGGGCGCTGCGTCCCCTGCGCAAGATCGTCGTCACCTCGGTGCCCTTTCACGTCTGAAGAGTGTCAGCGGCCCCTGGCCCGCCCGATATTCGGTTGCCCCGAGGTCCCGGCGGCGGTTTTCATGGTCGGGTACTGCTGGAACGCGACAAGGACGGTGTGTGTATGTGTACGACGCGGACGGAACCGATCTCGTGATCGAGGTGGGTTCAACTCGGCGCTGATTCCTATCAGTCGCCGGGCGAGACGAGCTCCCTCGACGCGAGACGGACATGAGACCCCGTCGTCGTTCCCGCGTCATCCAAGGAGTCGTACACAGCATGTCCCGTGACAACACGTCGCGTCACAGAAGATCCGGATCCCGCAACACCTCACGGCAGGCGCGCGGCGAGGCGCGTGCCGAGTCCTTCCGGTGTCTGCAGTGCGGGCTCGACGTATCGATGAGCGCGATGGGTACCGACCATCGCAACCACTGCCCGAACTGCCTGTGGAGCCGGCATCTCGACGACACCCCCGGCGACCGGCAGGCCGACTGCGGTGCGCGGATGGAACCGCTCGCCATCTCCGTGCGGGGTGACGGCGAGTGGGTTCTCGTCCATCGCTGCACGAGGTGCGCGGTGATACACGCCAACCGCACGGCGGGCGACGACAACGTACTCCCGCTGACCCGCCTCGCCGTGCGCCCGCTGGCCCAACCACCGTTCCCCTTCGAACGGTTGAGCGGTCTCTAGCAGGCGTTCTCCGACCCACAACTTCATACACGGCACCTCCCGGTGCGCAGGCCGCGGCTACTTCTCAGAGTGAAATCAGGCCGCACGCCGTTCTGATCTCGGGGGGCGCCGGCATCGGGGCGCCCGGTGCGAAGGCGACGGATACTTCTTTCTGCCAAAGGGGACCCGGGTTCGAATCCCGGCGGCCCGGCTCCGGCCGGGCTGTGGTGCAGCGGCCCAGCATCCATGTCTCCGCCGCCGACTCGGATCTCGGGCGTCCCGATGCCGCGCCGCGTCGTCACACCGTGCAGGCCTCGGCGATCGACAGGCTGTTCTCGTAGAGGTGATGGCGGATGATCCGGCCGTCCTCGACGGTCAGGCGCAGCGCGAACGGTCCCTCGAAGGACTTTCCCGTCGCGCGTACGGTCCCCGCCAAGTGCCCGGTCAGCACCGCGTCCTTGCCGTCGACCATGAGGGCGTCGACGGTGGCACGCGCGTCCTCGGGCACGACGTGCTCCATCAACTCACCGAACTGGGCCGCGCATTCGGCGCCGGTGGACCGCGGGCGGATCCACGGGACCACGGGGTTCTCGGCGAGCAGCCAGTCGACCTCGTCCGCGAAGAGCGCGACGAGCCGTTCGGTGTCTCCGGCCGCCCGCGCGGTGAGGAACTCCCGTACGACGGCCCGCGTCGCGTCGCCAAGAGAACTCGCCGTGGCTGAACTCACCGTGCCGGCAGGGGAGTTGTGGGACATGGGCTTCTCCTCGCGGCTGCTGTCGGGATCCCTGCGGGGGTTCCCGTCGATGTCCTCGATCCTGCCGGGAGCAGGGAGACAGGTCGATTACCTCTGAGGTAATCGGCTCAAGATGCTTGGGCCCCTCACTGACTCGACTGCGAGGGCGGCACCAGTGCCTGGAGCGCGGACAGCGCGCCGTTCGAGAGCGGGGACGGCGGCGCCGACTCGGGCGGGACGTCGCGGAAGGCGCTCGGGGCCATTCCGTAGACCGCGCGGAACCGGCGCGAGAAGTGGTACGCGTCGGCGAAGCCGCACTGCACGGCTATGGCGCCCAGCGAGAGGTTGCTCAGCCACAGCAGCGGCTCGGCCCTCGCCAGCCGGAGCCGTTCGAGCCCTTCCACGGGGCTGACGCCGAGCTGTCGCCGGCAGATACGGCACAACGTGCTCTCCGAGACCCCGGCGGCGCGCGCCAGTCGCGCGAGGGCGAGCGGCCGGGCGACGCCGTCCGACCAGTGGGCGCGGACCGCGCCCATCATGGCGACCAGCGGTTCGGAGAGTGTGTGTGCGCCGGCCCTGATGCCGGGGCCGTGCACGAAGGTGAGGAGCAGCAGCCGCAGGGTCTCCTCGGCGTGCCGCTCCCAGGCCGGCGGGCGTGTCGCGCCGAGTGTCAGGAGGTACTGGCAGAGCGCGGCCATCGGGTCGCCCCGCCCCGACAGATCCCGGACGATCGGCCAGCCGGTGTCGTCGGGGGCCTCGTCGCCCGGTACGCCGGGGCGCAGCCGGAAGTGCGTGTAGGCGTGCCGGGTGGGCCGGTGGGTGTCCCAGTGGAACGTGTCGCGCATGCCGGGCCGTACGAGCAGCAGCGCGCTCGGCGCCAGCGGCACGGTCAGATCGCCGCAGACCCAGCGGGCACTGCCGTGCAGCAGCCAGACGAACTCGTACGAACCCGCGTCCCTCGGCCCGAAGGATGACCCCGGCGGGTAGTCGGCGACCGCAGGACCGAGCCGCGCCATCAGCGTGGGCGCGAGGGGCGGGACGGGCGGGACGGGTTCCCCTCCGTCCGTCATGGCCTCACCTGTCACAGCCCCCGGCCCGGTCGCGCCGCACCCGGGGCATACGGATGCCGGCGGTGCCCTTGTAGGCGTACGGGTCGCGGCCCGCGACCAGCACGATGTCCCTGAAGTCGGCCTGGGCCATGGGCTGTTCGGCCTCGGGGGCCGCCCAGGGGAGCAGGGACGCGGCGCTCATGTAGTGGTTGACCAGGGCCCGCCGGAAGCCCCGCCGGCCCGTGTTGGGCAGCGACTTGTGCAGCAGATAGCCGTTGAACAGCAGTACCGACCCGGCGGCGATCTCGACAGGTACGGCGTCGGACTCGTCGTACGGAAAGTCGTAGGACTCCACCGTGCAGTCGTAACGCGCGTCGTCGTGCTCGCGGTTGGGGTAGATGACGCCCGGCCGGTGCGAACCCGGCAGGACCCACAGACACCCGTTGTCGACGGTGGCATCGTCGAGGGCGAGCCAGGCGGCGGTCAGCGACCGGTCCCGGGTGGGGATGAACATCTCGTCCTGGTGCCACGCCTGGCCCGGCTTGCCCTCGGACTTGACGAACAGCATCGACTGCATCGACTTGACATCGGGCCCGATCACTTCGGTCAGCGGCCCGACGACGGCGGGATGGCGCATGGTGTCGAGCATGAGCGCCGACAGCTTGTGCGGATAGTGCACGCACAGGAATCTGCGGACGGTGTCGTCGTCGCTCTCGCCCGCGACGGGGGGCAACGCCCCCTCCACGACTCCCCGTTCACCGCGGCAGATCCGCACGGTCTCCGCCCGCAGCTCCGTCACCTCGTCCGGCGTCAGAACGCCCGGCAGCACGGCGTAGCCGTCCCGGTCGAAGCGGGAAGCGAGGCCGCCGGCGGCAGAGGCCGACGGCAGCGTGCTTCCCGTGTTCTCCGGGATCGTGCGGACGGTCATCCGAATCCCTTTCTCGCCGGAACGCCGGAACGCCGGAAAGTCATTCCTTCCCGATTTTCCTGAATATCGCGCCCGCGTGCCATGGCTCGCCCGTGCGTAAGGATGGCGAATCCTGTCACTCCCCATGATCAGACCATCTGTCAGAAACAAGCAGGACAAAGGCCGTTCACGAGTCTTGACGCTTTTCGCGCCGTCCGAGTACCGTTTTGCGGCACTGCTAATACGTATTAGTTGGGAGCGCTCATGGCCTCTCCCGAACGGCGTCGACGGTCCACCCAGCGGTACATCACCCGCCCCGCCGCCCCTCGCCCGCCCGGCGGGAGGCCGAGTCCGTGCTCCGCATGATCGTGCAACGGCTGCTCATCGGGGTCTTCGTCATATGGGGCGCCGCCTCGCTGATCTTCCTCATCGTCCGCGCCGCGCCCGGCGACCCCGCGACGGTGCTGCTCGGCCCCGACGCCGAGCGGAGCCAGATCGACCAGCTGCGCGCGACGCTCGGACTCGACCGGTCGCTCGGCGCCCAGTACCTCGGCTACCTAGGCGATGTCTCCCGTCTCGACTTCGGTGAGTCGCACCGGCTCGGCAGGCCCGCCATGGACGCGGTCCTCGACCGGCTCCCCGCCACGATCGACCTCACGCTGACGGCCACCGCCATCGCGGTGATCGTGGGGCTGACGCTCGGCCTGCTGGCGGGCGGACGGCCGGGCGGTCCGCTCGACCGGGTGGTCTCGGCGTTCACCATCGCCCTCCAGTCGTTCCCCACGTTCTGGATCGGCATCATGCTCGTGCTGGTCTTCGCACTCGGCCTGCGCCTGCTGCCCAGTTCAGGGGTGGGCACGCCCCAGCACCTGGTGCTGCCGGCCGTCACCCTCTCGTTCCCGTTCATCGCGATCATCGCCAGACTGACCCGGACCAGCGTCGTGGAGACGATGCGCGAGGGCTACGTCCAGACCGCCCGCGCCAAGGGGCTGACGGAGCGTCAGGTGCTGCTCGGCCACGCCCTGCGCAACTCGCTGATCCCCGTCGTGACCGTGGTGGGCGTCCAGGTCGGCGCCCTGGTCGGTGGCGCGGTGATCGTCGAGAACGTCTTCGCCTGGCCCGGCCTCGGATCGCTCGTGGTGGACGCGGTGGCCAACCGCGACTACGCCGTCGTGCAGGGCGTCACCCTTCTGATCGCGGGCATCGTCGTCGTATTCAACCTGCTGGCCGACCTGCTCATCGCCCAGCTGGATCCGCGCATCCGGACCGGAGCCGTCTGATGGCCGACATCGCCGCCGTTCCCGGGAAGCCGCTCACGGCCCCGCCGCGCTCGCGCCGTCGGCCGCTCTCCCGTATCCCGTATCTGGTCGTGGGTTTCTATCTGCTTGTCGCCCTTCTCGGACCGCTGGTGATCGATTACGACCCGGTGCACACGTCCCTGGAGGACCGCCTGCTCTCTCCCGGTTCCGAGACGTCCACCGGAGGCACGGCCTGGTTCGGCACGGACGGACTTGGCCGCGACGTGCTGGCCCAGATCGTCTACGGGGCGAGGACCTCGGTGCTCATCGGTGTGTCCACGGTCGCGATCTCCTGTCTCTTCGGGGTCGTCCTCGGTGCCGTCGCCGGCTACTTCCGCGGCGGCGTCGACGCCGTACTGGCCCGGGTCTTCGACATCCTGCTGGCCTTTCCCGCGATCCTGCTGGCGATCGTGATCGCGGGCGCCTTCGAACGCAGCGTGCTGCTGGTGGTCGTCGCTCTTTCCGCGACCGGCTGGATCACCTTCGCCCGTGTCACCCGTGGTGTCGCGCTCTCCATCAGGGAACGGCCCTGGGTCGACGCCGCCCGGGTGCTGGGAGTACCGCGACGGACCATCCTCGCCCGGCACGTACTCCCGTTCACCGCGGGGCCGATCGTCGCCCTCGCCACGCTCGAATTCGCCCTGGTGGTGCTGGCGGAGGCGGGGCTCAGCTTCCTCGGTATCGGTCTGCCTCCCTCCGCCGTGTCATGGGGGCAGACCATCGCGAACGGCAAGGAGCACCTCGACCCGCAGTGGTGGATCTCCACCCTGCCCGGCATCGCCCTGTCCCTCCTGATCATCAACGTCGGGGTTCTCGGTGACCAGCTCACCGCCCGCTACCGGCGTGGCCGCACCGACTGACTCCGACCGACCCTCGTTCGCAGACAGGAGCACCACCATGACCAAGACGCGTGAGTACGGCCGGAGTCGGCTGCTTCGGCTCGCCGTCACCACCACGGCGACCGCGGCGCTCCTCGCCGCCTGCACGACGACATCGGGCGGCGACGACGACAACGCAGGCGGCTCCGGCGGCTCGGGCGAGGTGACGGCCGCCGGCACCTACCCGATCGAGAGCCTGGACCCGCACGGTGCCCAAGGCGCCTCCACGGGAACGCAGTTGGCCGGGCAGGAGATCTTCAGCAGACTCGTGAAACCCGACCCGGACGGCACACTCAAGGGCGACCTCGCCACCTCCTGGAAGCCCAACGGAGATGTCACGGCCTGGACGTTCACGCTGCGCGACGGGGTGACGTTCTCCGACGGCTCCCCGCTCGACGCGGACGACGTGGTCGCCTCCTTCCAGCGGATGATCAGCCTGAACGGCCCCAACGCGGGCAACTTCACAGGCTCCACGATGAAGAAGACCTCGGCCACCGAAGTGGTGCTCAGCACCCCGGCGCCCGACGCGTCCGTCCCCGGCAAGCTCGGCACCTTCTACGTCATCCCCTCCGGTGTCGGCGAGGACGACACCGCCTTCTTCAACGACCCAGTGGGCTCGGGCCCGTTCACCGTCGACGGGTTCACCCCGGGCGAGTCGCTGGTCCTGGTGCCCAACAAGGAGTTCCGGGGCGAGAAGCCCGCGCCGGGCCGGGTCACCGTACGGAACATCCCGGAGCTGTCGGCGCGCATGACCGCGCTGCGCACGGGCGAGGTCGACATCGTCTGGGGCATCCCCGACGACCAACTGGCCTCGCTGGAGAGCGAGAAGGACCTGACGGTGCGGACGGTCCCGAGCAGCGCAGAGTTCACCATGTGGTTCAACTCGTCGACGCCCGCGCTCAAGGACGCCAACGTACGCAAGGCGATCTGGCAGGCGGTCGACTTCAGCACCATCATCAGCGAGCTCTACCCCGAGACCGGCAAGCCGGCCGACGCACCCGTGACCGGCGTCGTCCTCGGCCATGTGCCGCAGCCGCCAGTGGCCCACGACGCGACAGCCGCCAAGGCGGCCCTCACCACCGCCGGCTTCGACTTCTCGAAGAAGCTGCGCCTCCAGTTCGCCAACGCCGAGTTCCGGCCCTTCATCCAGGCGGTCGTCTCGGACCTGAAGGAGGTCGGTGTACTGGCGGAGCCGCTGGAGAAGGAGCAGGCCACCTTCACGGAGGACCTGATCGCGCTCAAGTGGGACATCAACTTCCAGCAGCTGGCCACCCCCAGCTACGACGCGGCCAGCAACCTCGGCCGCCTCTACACCTGTGAGGCCAACAGGAACGGCTACTGCAACAAGGAGTTGGACGGTCTGCTGGCGGCGGCGGGAGCGACGGCCGACAAGGAGAAGCGCACCGACCTCTACGGACAGGCGAGCGCGATCATCTGGCGGGACGCCGTGGGGATGTACCCGATGTCGGTGAGCATCGCGTACGCCTGGAACAGCGACCTGAAGGGCTTCGTCCCCGACGCCAGCGGTCTGCCGGACTTCGCCACCGTACGGAGCGGTGGCTCGTGACCTCCGCCGGCACCGCCCGTCAACGCGGCATCACGAAACCGGCGCCCGCCCCCGACGGGCCGCCTCTGCGGATCGACGGCCTGGTGGTGGAACTGCCAGGCCCGCGCGGCACCCGGGTGCGGGTGGTGGACGGTGTGTCCTTCGACGTGCCACGCGCCACGACCGTGGGGCTGATCGGCGAGTCGGGCAGCGGAAAGACGATGACCGCCCAGGCGATCCTCGGTCTGCCGCCCGAGGGCGCCACCCTGGCGGGCCGGCTGCTGTGGCACGGCGAGGACCTGATCGCGGCCGATCCGGTACGGCGTCGTACGGTACGCGGCCGGGAGATCGCGATGATCTTCCAGGACCCGCTGGCCGCGCTCAACCCGACCCAGCGGATCGGCCGTCAGGTCGGCGAGATCCCACGCCGCGACCGGCTGCCACGCGCCGAGGTGCACCGCCGGGTCGTCGAACTCCTTGACCGGGCCGGGGTGCCGGAGCCGAAGCGGCGGATGCGCGCCTACCCGCACGAACTCTCCGGCGGGCTGCGCCAACGCGCCATGATCGCACTGGCGTTGGCCGGAGAGCCCTCGCTGCTGCTCGCCGATGAGCCGACCACTGCGCTGGATGTCACCGTGCAGTCCCGGATCCTGCGGCTGCTCGCGAACATCCAGGAGACGGAAGGCCTGTCGATGCTGCTGGTCAGCCATGACCTGCGGGTGGTGTCGCATGTCGCCGAGCGGGTCGTGGTGATGTACGCGGGACGGGTCTGCGAGCGCGGGCCCACCCGCGACGTACTGCGCCGGCCCGCCCACCCGTACACCGCCGCCCTCGTACGCAGCGTGCCCGCCGTCAGGACCCGTACCGCGCCGGCCGATCCGCTTCCTGGTGCCCCGGCGACACCCGCGAACCGGCCGGCCGGCTGCGCGTTCCATCCGCGCTGCCCACTAGCCCGCGAGCGGTGCCGCGGGGAGGTGCCGGCGGTGCGTGAGGTGGCGCCGGGGCGCTGGAGCGCCTGCCACTTCGCCGAGGAGGTGGTGGGGTCGTGAGCGGGAGCCAGGGCCCACTGCTCGATGTGCGCGGTCTGCGCGTGCGCTACGGCGGGCGGGGACGGGGCCGCCGGGGCGGTCAGGTCGCCGTGGACGGCGTGAGTCTGTCGGTGGCGCCGGAGGAGATACTCGGTCTGGTCGGCGAGTCGGGCTCCGGCAAGACGACCGTCGCCAGGTGCGTGGCGGGACTGCTCGGGCCCGGCGCGGGGACGCTCACCTTCGACGGCCGGCCCCTCGGCCGCGCGGGACGCAGACCGCCCGAGTTGCGGCGCGCGGTGCAGATGGTGTTCCAGGATCCCCGTTCGTCGCTGAATCCGCACATGACGGTCGCCTCGGTGATCGCCGAGGTCTGGAGCACCCATCCGGTCACCGCGCCCAAGGGCGACCGTACCGAGGCGCTGCACCGGCTACTCGCCGAAATGGGGCTCGACCCGGAAGTGGCGTCGCGGCGGGCGGGGGACCTGTCGGGCGGTCAGTGCCAGCGGGTGAGCATCGCCAGGGCGCTGGCGGTACGGCCCCGGCTGCTGGTGTGCGACGAGGCGGTGTCGGCGCTGGACGTGTCGGTCCAGGCCCAGATCCTGCGGCTGCTCGTCGATCTGCGTGCCAGGCACCGGCTCGCGATGCTGTTCATCTCGCACGACCTGGGCGTGGTGCACCAGATCGCCGACCGGGTCGCGGTGATGCACCGGGGTGTGATCGTGGAGGAGGGCCCGACGGGCGAGGTGCTGACCGCGCCGCGTGACGCGTACACCCGGGCGCTGTTGGACGCGGCCCTGGACCTGGACGACTCGGTGCCGGACGACGGCACCGCCGACGACAAGGCGGTCGTATGAGCGAGGGTCGTACGAAGGAGAGCCGTGCGGCCGAGGAGCGTACGGACGAGAGGCGGGCCGCCGTCGCTCCTGCGGCGACCGGCTGGAACACCTGGGACGTCCGCACGCACACCGGTATGAGCGTGCTGCCGTCCGGACCACGGACGCGGTTCGGCGTGCTTGGCCCCGGAGGCCCCGTACTGGACGGCTTCACCTGGCGTGACGGGCTTGAGCGGCTGGGGCACCACACCGTGGACGGCACCTACGCCGAGGTGACCGTACGGGCGGCGGGCCACCGGCTGCGGCTGGAGTTCGCCGGCGGCCCCGGCGAGGTCCTGCACGCGCGCGCCGAGAGCACGGGCGCCGTCGTACTGTCCGTGGAGGGCCTGGACGGCGTCGACGACCGTACGCCCCGACCGGACCGGGCGGGAGCCGCGTCTGCCGGCACCTTCCTCCTCGCCACCGTCCTTGCGGGCGGCCTCCGTTGGACGGTCTCCGCCTCGTCGCCGGCCCACAGGATCGAGGGCCCGGCGCACGCGCTGGTGCTGGCGTTCGACACACGGCCCGCCGAGCCCGACGACGAGACCGGCAGCCACCCCGGTCCCGTCACCGTGGACGTACGGATCGCGCCGGAGCGCGCGCCCGGCACGGCGGCGGAGACCAGGGACGTACTCGCGGCGCGCCGCGCCGCCACCGACCGCACCCGGCTCCGCTCGGGCGGCTGGCTGGGCGATGCCGCCGCTGCCCTGACCAGGGCCGTCACCTGGAACACCATCCACGCCCCCGACATCGACCGCGTCCTCACCCTGACCTCGCGGGACTTCGTCTGCGCCGAGCGCAAGGGCTTCTACGGCACCTGGGCCCTGCACGCCTGGGACACGTTCTTCACCGGTCTCGCGGCCTCCGCCGTCGACCGGGACTACGCGCGGGGCGTGTTCGGGCAGATCCTTCCGTACGCCGACGCAGCCGGCATGATCCCGAACCGGATCTCGGACGAAAGGGGCCGTACCGACGACCGTTCACAGCCGCCCGTCGGCGCGCTGACGGTGTATCAGGCCTATTTGGCGGGCGGCCTGTCGCCCGGGACCCGCGACACCGCGCTGCTCGAAGACACCTTCCCGGCGCTGCTGGCCTGGCACGACTGGTGGCCCCGGGCCCGCCGGGGGCCGCACGGGCTGCTCGCCTGGGGCTCCGACCCCGTCGCGGGCGACCCCGCGTCAGCGACCCTCGACCGGGCCAAACGGGAGTCGGGCCTGGACGATTCCCCGATGTACGACGAGTCGCTGTACGACCCGGCGACCCACACCATGGACCTGGCCGACGTCGGATTGAACGCTCTGCACATCGCCGACGCCGAGGCCCTGGCGGACATCGCCGGCATCCTGGGGGAGCGCGCGACGGCCGCCCGGCTGCGCACCGAGGCCACGGCGGCGAAGGAGGTCGCCGGCCGACTGCTGTGGGACGGCGAGCGCGGCGGCTACCGCAATCTCACGGCGGCGGGCGAGCACGACCCGCATGTTTCGCCGACGATGCTGTACGCGCTGCTGGGCGGGCTGCCGGAGGCCGGCCGCGCGGCGGCCGTGGCCGCCGATCTGCTGCGCCCCGAAGCGCTGGGCGGCGTACGGCCGCTGCCCAGCGTGGCCCGGAACGACCCCGGCTTCGCGGCGACCTACTGGCGCGGCCGGATCTGGGCACCGATGGCGTATCTCGCCGTGCGGGGGCTGCGGCGCTACGAGTTGACCGAGCTGAGCCGGCCGGTGGTGGGAGCCCTGCTGCGGCTGTTTCTCGACGAATGGCGCGAGTACGGCCATGTCAGGGAGAACTATCCGGCCGTCGACGGGGAGAATCTGACGGGTCTTCAGAAGCGCTCGGACGGACTGATGGCCTGGGGAGGTCTGTTGGCGTATCTGGCCTTCGGTGAACTGGCTGACGCGCGTCCCGACGGCTGGCGGTTCGCCCACCCGGGCGAACCGGCCGAGCTGTGCGGCCTGCCGCTCGGCGATGGCCGTCTCGACGTCCGGGCGGCAGGCCGCCTCACCGTCGCTCTGGACGGAAAGCTCCTGCTGGACCTGGCACCGGGCGTGGTCGTAAGGGGCTACCGGCTGACCCCCGACCGCGTCACCGGGACCGCCGATGGCGACGGCGACCTGCTCGTCACTCCGCCGGGCGGGGGCCCGCCCGTGCAGGTGGACGTACGGGGCGGACCCCGGAGCTTCACATTCGGCCCGGACGGAGGGCCGGCCGGGCGTGCGGCTCCGGCCGCCACCGGCGGTGACGCCGACAGCGCGGGCAACGCCCGGGAGGGGAGCGGCACATGAGCGCGGACACGTCGGCAGCCACCGAAATCCTTGTCGTCGGCGGGGGCCTCGGCGGCGTGGCCGCCGCGCTGGCCGCCCTCGACCGGGGACGGTCGGTCCTGCTCACGGAGGAGACCGACTGGATCGGCGGCCAGCTCACCAGCCAGGGTGTGCCGCCCGACGAGCACGCCTGGATCGAGCAGTTCGGCGCCACCCGCACCTACCGCGCGCTGCGCGAGGCGATCCGCGATCACTACCGGACCTGGTATCCGCTCACCGACGAGGCCAGACGGCGCCGCTATCTCAACCCCGGCGAGGGGCGCGTGAGCGCGCTCTGCCACGAGCCGAGGGTCGCCGCCGCCGTGCTGGACGCCATGGTCGCGCCGTACGTGGCCGCAAGCCGGCTGCGGATCCTGTACGGCCACCGACCGGTGGCCGCCTCCGTGGACGGCGACCGGGTACGGTCCGTGGTCGTCGAAGGCCCGGACGGCACGCGCGTCGAGGTGTCCGCGCCGTACGTCCTGGACGCGACCGAACTCGGCGACCTGCTGCCGCTGACCGGCGCCGAGCATGTGACGGGCTTCGAGTCGCGCCGGGACACGGGCGAGCCGAGCGCACCCGAGGAGGCGGGGCCCGCCAACATGCAGGCGTTCTCCTGGGTGTTCGCGGTCGACCATCTGGCGGGCGAGGACCACACGGTGGACCGGCCGGCCGGCTACGACGGCTGGGCCGCGTACCACCCGCCGCAGTGGCCGAACCGGCTGCTGAGCCTGAGCGCGCCCGACCCGAGGACGCTTCGGACCGTGCGGCGCGGCTTCACGCCGAACGCCGAGTCGGGGCCGGTCGTCGCCGACCAGAGCAAGGACGCGGGCGACAAGGAGCTGTGGGAGTTCCGCCGGGTGGTCTCCCGCAAGCTGTACCGGCCCGGCTTCGTCGCGAGCGATGTCACCATCGTCAACTGGCCCATGATCGACTACCTGCCGGGACCGCTGATCGGGGTGGACGACAAGGAGCGGGACCGTCATCTGGCCGGGGCCCGTGAGCTGAGCATGAGCATGCTCTACTGGCTCCAGACCGAGGCGCCGCGCCCCGACGGCGGCACCGGCTGGCCCGGTCTGCGGCTGCGCGGCGATGTGTTCGGTACGGCCGACGGGCTGGCCAAGGCGCCGTACATCCGTGAGTCACGCCGGATCGTCGCCCGGCGCCGGATCGTCGAACAGGATCTGTCGCTCGCCGTCAGGGGCGAACGCGGCGCGGTGCGTCATCACGACTCGATCGGCATCGGGATGTACCGGATCGACCTGCATCCGTCCACCGGCGGCGACACATACATCGACATCGCCAGCAGCCCCTTCCAGATTCCCCTGGGCGCGCTGCTCCCCGTGCGGCTGCGGAACCTGCTGCCGGTGTGCAAGAACATCGGAACCACCCACATCACCAACGGCTGTTACCGGCTGCACCCCGTCGAGTGGAACATCGGCGAAGCCGCCGGCTCGCTCGCGGCGTACTGCCTCGACAACCGGCTTGATGTCGAGCAGGTGTACGAGGACGGCGCGTGTCTGCGCCGCTTCCAGGACGAACTCACGCGCGCCGGGGTCGAACTGGCCTGGCCCGAGGTCAAGGGGTACTGATGGCCGGCCAGGACAGAGGGGGCGACGTGGAGAGACCGGCCGACGGCCGCGCCTTGCTCGCCGGGGTCATGGTCCCGCTCGTCACACCGATGGACCGGCCGGGACGCCCGTCGGCCCCGGCGGCGGACACCCTGCTCGGCGCCCTGGCGGCGGCGGGCGCCCGGAGCCTCATGCTGTTCGGCAGCAACGGCGAGGGCCCGCTGCTGCCCACGGCCCAACTGGGGGACTTCGCCGCCGGGGTGGCCAAACGCTGGCGCGAACTGACGGGCGGCGGGCCGGTGTTGGTGAACGTCACGGCCCCAGGCACCGCCGAGGCGCTGGCGCGGGCGGAGGCCGTCCTGCCCGCTGCCCCGGACGCGCTGGTGCTCAGCCCGCCGGTCTACTTCCACCACAGGCACGACGAGATCGTCACCCACTACGCGGCCATGGCCGGTCTCGGCGTGCCCGTCGTCGCCTACAACGCCCCCCGCTACAGCAATCCGCTGACCCCCGCCCTGCTCGACCAAGTGACCGAGCTCGCCCACCTCGTGGGCATCAAGGACAGCTCGGGAGATCTCGCGCTCTTCGGCCACGCTCTCGCGGCGGCCCGCCGTCGCGACGACTTCGGGGTCAGCCAGGGCGCGGAGAGGCAGGCGCTCGACGCGCTGCGCCTCGGGGCCGACGGTGTCGTCCCCGGAGTGGCGAATCTGGCGCCCGGGGCGGCCGTCGAGCTGTTCCGGGCCCACCGCGAGGGACGGGACGGCGAGGCGCGGCGCGCACAGCGGGTGATCGACGAGGTGCTGGCGCTGCACACCGTACGACCCGGTGTGCCGGCGGTGAAGGCGGTCCTGGCCGCACGAGGGCTCTGCCCGCCGTATGTCGCGGCGCCCTTCACACCCTGCTCCGACGACGAACGCCGCGCGCTGCTCGACCTGCTCGCTCCTCTCGACGCGCACCTCATACGCGCCTGATCCCGCGAAGGCGCGCGCCCGATCCGGTCCGTGCCGGCTCCCTCTCCTCCGTACCGCCCGAAAGGGGTGGCTCACCATGTCCGACACCGGACCCAAGCGCACCGCCATGAACCGCAGATCCTTCGCCCTCGGCGTCGCCGGCGTCTCGGCGACCGCCGCGTTCGGCCCCGCGGCCCTCGGTTCGGCGGCACACGCCGCCGGCCCTTCCTCCGCGCCCGGTCTGCCGGCCGCGCCCGACCGGCACGGCTCCTTCTTCCATGAGCAGACTCTCTGGGACTCCGTCGCCGGCCCACTCGTGAACTACCACGTCCACGCGCTCGCCGTCCTTCCCGACGACACGATCCTCGCCGTGACCGAGGGCCGCCACGAGGTGTGCGACGCGGGGCCCCGCGATCTGCTGCTGCGCCGCAGCATCGACGGCGGCAGGACCTGGGAGGCGAGCCGCGCACTGGTCACCTCCGCCGACGGCGATTCCTGGGGCAACCCGGCGCTGGTCGTGGACCGCGAGACGCGGGAGGTCTTCCTCTTCTACATGCTCTCGCTCCGGCTCCCGGAGAACACCTCCTGCTCGGGCGACTCCGGCGACCTCTATGTGATCTCCAGCCGGGACAGCGGCAGGACCTGGGGCGAAGTGCGCAATCTGGCGGGGCTGTTCGACGGATTTCCCTACAACTGGGCTTTGCACGGCCCCGGTCCCGGCCATGGACTCCAGCTCAAGTCCGGCCGCCTGCTGCTCAACTGCTCCCACCGCAGGGTGATCGTCGGCAACACCGTGGCCGAGCGTTACTACGGCGTCGCGCCGATCTACAGCGACGACCACGGCGCCACCTGGCGGGCGACCGGCGAGGTGCCCGTACAGGTCAAGTACCCCATGAACGAGGCACGTATGGTGCAGCGCTCCGACGGCACCGTGCTCGTGAACGGCCGCGCGGCGGCGGGCGGTGAAGGACAGCGCATCGTCTCCGTCAGCTCGGACGACGGTACGACCTGGTCCCAGCCGGCGTTCGACGGCGGCACCGGCTCGTTCAACGCGGTGGACGCCGGATTGCTGCGCTACACCGGCGGTCCCGGCAGCCGCGACACCGGCCGGGTGCTGTTCAGCCGCCCCGACTCGCCCGTCAGATACAACATGACGGTGTCGGTCAGCTACGACGAGGGCATCTCGTACCGGTACCGGCGGGTCATCAACGAGAACCGTTCCTTCTACTCGGATCTCGCCCGGCTCTCCGACGGCACCATCGTGCTTCTCTACGGCTGCGACGGCGACCTGGCGAGCGCCCCGCGCCGGGTCAACGTCTGCCGCTTCTCGCTCGACTGGCTGACCCGTGGCCGCGACAGCCTGCGCCGTGGCCCCCGTCACCGGGAGGCGGTCATCGCGCTGGCGGACACGGACCGCGAGGTCACCGGCGGCACCGTGAAAGCCGTCGCCGATCCGCTGGCGCGCCGCGGCGAGCGACTGGTCCTCACCCCCGAACAGGTGGGCGGCGCGGCCGAGTTCACCTTCCGGGTGCCGCGCACCGGGGAGTACGAACTGGTCCTGCGCCACTACCGCTCGGCGGACGGCGCACTGGCCACCGTCACCGTGCCGGGCACCACGCTGCCCGCCTACGTGATCGACACAACGGCGCAGTCGGCGGACGGCTTCGACCTGGCCCGCATCGGCACCACCCGGCTGCGCGCCGGGCGGCACACCATGCGCTGCGAGGTGACCGGCGCCGGCAGGGGCGGCGGGACCGTGCTCGGCCTCGACTCGCTCAGCCTGGTCGAGGCGCCGGGCTCCGCCGACGTACGCGCGGAGGTGGTCGTGGACAACGACAGGCCGGGCTTCGCGGTCGTCACCGGCAGCTGGCCGACGGCGACGGCCGACCCCGGCTTCTGGGCGGGCAACTACCGCACCGCGCCCGCCGGTTCGGGTGAGCGCATGGTGCGCTGGCGTCCGGCCGTGCCGCGGGACGGGGTGTACGAGATCCAGACGTCGTTCCCGCCGGGTGCGAGCCGCGCGGGCAACGCCCCGTACTCCGTCGTCCTCGCGGAAGGAACCACCACCGTCCGGGTCGACCAGCGGATGGCGGGAGCCGCCGATCCGCGCGGCGGCTCGTGGGTCTCGCTGGGCAAGTACCGGCTGCGGGCCGGTCTCGGCACGTCGGTGGAGCTGACCAACGACGCCGACGGCACCGTGGTGGCCGACGCGATCCGGCTGCTGGGCCCGCGCACCTGAGAACCGGTCCGGCCCCGGCCGCTCGCGATCGGGGCCGTGGCGGCAGGAGCGGTTATCGCTCGACCTCGGCCCGTGCCGCCGCGAGGAGTTCGTCCGAGAGCGGGTCGTCGCGCACCGCGCGGGCCAGGATCAGCGCCCCGACCATCGTGCTGAGGCGGGCGAGGCCGTCGTCTCCCTCCTCGTCGGTGGCCATTCGGCGCGCGAAGGCGCGTACCCCTTCGGCGTAGGTGTGCCGGGCCGCGCTGCCGGCGGCGCCGCGCGCCATGTCGACGGCCAGACCCGCCGTGGGGCAGCCGCCGGCCATGTCGTCCCGGTGGGCGGGGGAGAGATAGGTGTCGACGAACGCGCGGGTCGCGGCCTCCTCGTCGTCGACCCTGGGCGTGGCGGCTCGCTCCTCCTCGAAGCTGTCGAACGCGACGGCGGTGGCCTCGTCCACCAGGGCTTCCTTGGAGTCGAAGTGCTTGTAGAAGCCTCCGTGGGTGAGCCCGGCCGCCTTCATCAGATCGGCGACGCTGACACCGTCGGTGCCCTGTTCACGGAAGAGGCGGGAGGCGGTGTCGACGATCCGACGGCGGTTCTCCTGCGCCTGTTCCTTCGATACGCGGCCCATGTGCCACCTCCCGGAATAAATGTTCGATGACATCTATCCTACGCCTCCATGCCTTCCGCTTTTAGATTATGGATGTAATCTAAGTGGGCTGGCGTACGGCCGGAAGAGGCCGTACGCCGTCGACGAAGGGGCAGGACCATGGAACTGAACAACGCCGTAGTGGTCGTCACCGGCGCCAACCGAGGCCTGGGCCGCCGGATCGCCGAGCAGCTGCTGGAGCGCGGGGCCAAGGTGTACGCCGGAGCCCGCCGTCCCGAGACGGTCGATCTGCCCGGCGCCGTGCCACTGCGTCTGGACATCACCGATCCCGAGTCCGTCCGCGCCGCCGCTGCCGCCGCACCCGACGCCACGGTGTTGGTCAACAACGCGGGCATCTCCACCCACACGCCCCTCGTGGCGGGCGAACTCGGCCGGGTCCGCCTGGAGATGGACACCCACTTCTTCGGCACCCTTCAGGTGACCCGTGCCTTCGCGCCGGTCATCGAGGGCAACGGTGGCGGCTCGATCCTGAACGTCCTCTCGGTGCTGTCCTGGTTCCACCCGGCGGGAGTCGGCGCGTACAGCGCGGGCAAGGCGGCGGCCTGGGCCCTCACGAACTCGGTCCGGGAGGAGCTGGAGCCGCGCGGCATCCAGGTGTCCGCCCTGCACGTGGGCTACATGGACACCGACATGGCCGCTGACATCGACCCCGCCCAGAAGATCGACCCGGCGGCCGTCGCCGCCCAGGCCCTGGAGGGGCTGGAGAAGGGCACGCCGGAGATTCTCGCCGACGAGGTGACGCGCCAGGTCAAGCAGGGGCTGGGGGCGGTGACCGGCTGATCCGGGGCCGGCGCCCGTCGCCGCTGCCGCCACCGGCGCCGGTCAGGTCTCCAGGGGCTCGGCGTAGCGCCGGAACTCCCCGCGGGTCCGATGCATGTCCCACAGCGTGTCGGCCAGCACCGCCGGGTCCTTGCGGGGATGGCCGGGGGTGATCGAGCCGGGGATGACGAGCTGCGTCGCGTGGATGTTCTCGTTCGCGAGGGCGTCGTGGAGCATCTGCGCGTACGCGCTCTCACCGGCGAAAGCGATCGAGGTGCCCGCGCGGTCCGGGTGCGGCTGGACGGCGGTGCCGCCGTTGATGAACAGCAGCGTGCCACGGCCGAGCGTGCGCATCCCGGGCAGGATCTGGCGGACGGCCGTCATCGGACCGATGACGGAGAACGCCACCGGTGCCTCGATGTCGGCCGGAGCGGTCTCCAGGACCGGCCTCATGTAGTCCCGGTGGGGGATCGGGCTGTACTGCAGGACCTCGACCGTGCCAAGGTCGGTGGCCGCCGCGTCCAGGGCGGCGGAGAGAGCGGCCGGATCGTGTACGTCGGCGGCGAACCCGCGCGCGTTCACGCCTTCACCGCCGAGTTCGGTGGCGAGGGCGTCGACGTGCTCCTTGGTGCGGGAGAGGAGGGCGACGTCGAAGCCTTCACGCCCGAAGCGGCGCGCCACGGCGCCGCCCAGACCGCTGCCCGCTCCGACGATGGCGATGGTGGTCATAGGGGGTCCTTGTCGTGAGAGGCGGAGGGCCGCACCCGATGCCGCCGCGGGTTCAGCGAGGGACGAGCTTGAGGGTCGCGGCGCGGGCGCCCTCGGCCACCATGGGGTCGACATAACTGTCGCTGTAGCCGCCGTACTTGCTGCGGTAGGCCCGGTCGATCCGGTCGTTGAGCGCCGGGTCGTCCTCCTCCACGAAGGTGACGTCCTTGTCCACGCCGCCCGAGCTGATGTGGCCCGCGTGCCCGGCGGTGGCGGCGCGGAACCAGTTTCCGCCGCGACCGCGGAAGGCGCGTACATGCAGGTCGTCACCCTCGCGGACCACCCAGATGGTCGTCGGCGGGCGCGGTGTGTTGTCGCTGTCGAAGGGGGCGACGAGCAGTTCGTCGGCGTGCTCGATCTTGTTCAGCTCGTCCTTGGTCCAGGTGGCCATGGGTGGTCTCCTTGTCGGCGCGGCCGGAAGGCTCGGCTCGGTGGGGTGCGAGATGTACTCGGTTCCAGACTGGCAACGATGACCCGCAACGCGCACCTCAACGGGCTGGTCCGGACTCCGCGAGACCCGCCGGGCCGAGCCGCGCCCCGCACCGCCGGCCTGCCCGGGAGCGGGTGTCCGCATCCCCTTGCGCGGCTACTCCAGATGGATGAACCCTCCGGCCGTCCATTGCTCAGACGCGTGGCCAGGGCCTTCCGCCGAGCCGTTCGATGTCGGTGTTGAAGCGCTTGAGATACGCGGCGAACGCGGCGATGTCCTCTTCCGGCCACTCGGCCATGACCCGGTTCAGACTCTGCACGATGCCCTCCCGCTCCTCGTCGAGGACACGTACGCCGTCGTCCGTGATGCGGAATTTGCGCGCCATGCCGCCGTCGGGGTCCGGGATGCGCTTCACGAATCCCGCGCGCATCGCCGCCGCCGTCTGCCGGTTGAGGGTGGAGGCGTCGAGTCCGAAGGCGTCGCTGAGCTCGCCGATCGACATCGGTCCCTGCAGCCGGATGCGGCTGAGCAGGATGTACGCGCTGCGCTCCAGTACGCCGTCCTTGCGGCGTCCGCCCTTCTGGTGCAGAAACGTGTGGCGGCTGAGCAGCATCTGCTCGTACTCGACCTCGTGCGTGGCCCCGACCATGCCTGTGTCGCCTCCTGCCTCTCTCGCCGCGCCATTGTCCCATCACGCCGGCACGGCACGGACATCATCTTCTCATGTTTGTGCAGCGTGCACGTAAAGTGCTCGATACACATGATATGTATGATGCACATGTTCGTTTCGGATGAGACAGCCCTAGGAGCCCTCTTTCATGGACGCCCCCCAGCCCACATCCCGCTCGGGCGGTGTGGTCGCGACGCTGGCGCTCGCCGGCACCACGGCCGCGATCATGCAGACACTGGTCACCCCGCTGCTCGCCGATCTGCCCAAGATCCTCAACACCTCGGCCTCGAACGCCACTTGGGTGATCACGACGACGCTCCTGGTGGCCGCCGTCTGCGTGCCGGTCGTCGGCCGCCTGGGCGACCTGCTCGGGAAGCGCCGCATGCTTCTCGTCTGCTCGGTCCCGCTGATCGCGGGCTCCGTGGTGTGTGCTCTCTCGTCCTCCGTACTCCCGATGATCATCGGACGCGGCCTCCAGGGCATGGGAATGGGCATGGTGCCGCTGGGCATCGCCCTGCTGCGTGACGTCGTTCCCACCGAGAAGCTCAGCTCGTCCATCGCCCTGGTGAGCGCCTCCATGGGAATCGGCGGCGGCCTCGGCCTGCCGATCGCCGCGGCGGTCGCCCAGTACGCGAACTGGCGCGTTCTCTTCTGGGGCTCCGCCGTGCTCGCCACGATCATCGCGCTGCTGATCTGGTTCCTGGTCCCGACCGTGCCGGCCGGCGCCAAGGGGCAGCGGTTCGACGCGATCGGTGCGGTCACTCTCGGCGCCGGACTGGTCAGTCTGCTGCTCGCGATCTCCAAGGGCGCCGACTGGGGCTGGAGTTCGGGCACCACGATCGGTCTGCTCGTCGCCGCCGTCGTACTCCTCATCGGCTGGGGCGTCTGGGAACTCCGTACCACCGACCCGCTGGTCGACCTGCGCACCACGGCCCGTCCCCGGGTCCTGCTCACCAACATCGCGTCGATCTTCGTCGGTTTCGCGATGTACGCCAGCATGCTGGTGATTCCGCAGCTGCTCCAGTACCCGGAGGCCACCGGCTACGGCCTGGGACAGTCGATGCTCGCGGCCGGTCTCTGGATGGCCCCCGGCGGCGTGATGATGATGATCGTCTCCCCGCTCGGCGGCAAACTGACCAACGCCTACGGCCCCAAAGTCACGCTCGTCGGCGGAGTCCTGGTCATCGCGGCGGGCTATGGACTCTCGCTCGCGCTGATGGGGTCGGCCTGGGGAATCATGCTGGCCATCATGGTCATCAACAGCGGTGTGGGTCTCGCCTACGGCTCGATGCCGGCGCTCATCATGGGTTCGGTCCCGCTCTCCGAGACCGCGGCGGCGAACAGCTTCAACGCCCTCATGCGCTCCCTGGGAACGTCCGTCGGCGCGGCGGTGATCGGCGTGGTCCTTTCGCAGATGACGACCGAGGCCGGCGGGTTCAGCATCACCTCGGAGAGCGGCTTCCGCACGGGCCTGCTCATCGGCTGCGGCGTCGCTCTCGTCTCCGCCGCGATCGCGGCCGCCATCCCGGCCGTGCGTGCCGCCACCGGCGGCCTGGAGAAGACCCACGCGAGCTCCGAGCCGGAGAAGTCCGCGGTCCAGGCGTGAGAGTGGGGGAGCGGTGCCCGGTGCACCGCTCCCCCGTGCCCTACCGCGTGTGAGGGGCGGTCCGCCCCTGGCGCGGGGTGACCGCCACGCACGCCAGCGCCGCCAGCGCCAGTGGGACCACCATCGCCCAGGGCGCGGACGCCGCGTTCACGACGGCGCTCACGGCCGCGCCGCCGGTAAGCGCGACGAGCCGGGCCAGGGAACCGAGATCCGCACGCCGTCCGCCCGGCGGTCCGACGGCGTGCGTGACCACCTGGGTGAGAGTGCCGGTGAAGTACGTCCCCGGCCCGCTGGCGGCGCCCGCCCCGGCCAGCGCGGCGGACTGCATCCCCATGGCGGCGGAGACCGCGACGAGCACCACATCGAGCCACGGCTGCGCGGGGGCACCGTCGGCCGCGCCCCACCCGGCGGCGACGGCGGCGAGGAGTACGACCTCGACGGCGAGACACCGCACGACCCCGCGCGGCCAGCGCGTCTCCGGTTCCGCCGCCCGGCGCCGGGCGAACGGCACCACGCCCGCGACCCCGGCGATGTAGCCGCCCAGCGCCAGCAGCGGCGCGGCAGGCCCGCCCTCGTGCCCCGTCCCCGTCAGGGACAGGCCCAGAAGCACCAGGTTTCCGGTCATCACCCCGGCGAAGACCTCACCCAGCGCGGTGAACGCCAGCACGTCCACCGCGCCCGAAGCCCCGGCGAACAGGATCAGCGCACCCCACTGGGCGCGCCCCGGACGCACCGGTTCGGTCGTCGACACCCCGTGAACACCGCCTCCGCGTCCGCTGCCCGAAGAGGCCACCAATACGGTGCGAGGACCCGCCCCGCACCACGCCGAGCCGCTGCCACGGGCCCGCTCACCCGTCCGGCGCAGACCCGCCGGGGACGCGGGAGCCGTGTCAGTCGTCCTGCTTGGGCTCCTCCGCGTTGCGCCAGATCGTGAGGTCGACGGTGATGTAGGTCGAGCCTTCGGTGCCGCCCTTGCCGCGGTAGGTCGCCACCGCGATATGGCCCGCGTCGCTCAGCACGCAGAACTGCGATCCGGCGCTGATCTGGTCGAGGGTGATCTTCTCGGTGTAACGGGTCTCCGTGCGGCAGGTCTCCAGGGAGCCCTTCTGCGAGTTGTTCAGCAGGACGAACTTCCCGTTGTCGGAGCCGATCCAGTTGTCCGAGAACACGCCGTCCATGTAGTAGTACAGATCCCTGCCGCCGTAGAGCACGTCACCCTCCTGCGGCCGCGGGGGGTTGTCGGCGAGCATCACCGCGTAGTTCTCCGTCACGTCAATGCCCTTGTACGAGGTCGGCTTCGGGTCGGGCCGCTTCTTCTCCCCGCCCGAGGCGTCGTCGCTGCCCGAACTGTCGGTGTCCGAACCGCTGTCGCTCGCGCGCCCGCCTTCGCTGGAGCTGCCGCTGGGCGACTTCGACTCGTCGTCGCCCGATCCGTTCGGCAGCAGCGACCCGATGACGGCGAGGACGACGATCGCGCCCACGACCGACGCGGTGACGATCAGGCCGGTCCGCTTCGGCTTGGGCTGCTGCGGCGGCACATAGGGGGCGTGGACGACGGGCGGCGGCGTCTGGTAGCCGGGCGGCGGGGTGTTGTAGCCGGTCGGCTGGGTGTGGTAGCCCGGCGGAGGAGTGGGCTGCATCGGGTGGCCGGGCGGCGACACCGGGCCGGGAACGCCCGGCGCGTTCTGCGTCGGCGCGGCGGACGGGGAGAACGCGGTCTGCGCGTACGGGTTGACCGCGCCCGGTGCGGGCGCCCCCGGTGCCGGATTCTGCGGCGAGAACTGGGTCGGCGTCGGCGCGACGGTCGGCTGCGGCGGCGGGGTCTTCGCCGGTTCGGGCAGCCGCAGGCGCTCCGTGATCGATCCGGCGACCGACTGCGGCAGCCAGTCCTCGCCCTGGCGCAGCGGCTCGGGCGAGATCTGGTGGCACAGCTCGATGATCTCCGTCAGGCTCGGCCGGCCGTCCGGGTCGCGCGTCAGACAGCGCGTCACCAGGGGCAGCAACTCGGCCGGCACGCGGCTGAGATCGGGATCCTCGTGCACGATCCGGTAGAGCACGGCGTGCGAGGACCCTTCACCGTAGGCCGGCGAACCGATCGCCGCGAAGGCCGCGATCTGGCCGAGGGCGAAGATGTCGGTGGCGGGGCCGACCGTACCGGCCGCCGCCTGCTCCGGTGCCATGAACGCCGGGGTGCCCACGCTGACCCCGGTGCCGGTGAGCGCGGTGGTCTCCGCGGCGCGGGCGATACCGAAATCGATCACGCGCGGGCCGTCGGAGGCGAGAAGCACGTTGGCGGGCTTGAGGTCGCGGTGGACGATGCCCGCGCCGTGGATGACGTTGAGGGCCTCGGCGACGCCGACGGTGAGCAGCAGCACACTCCGCAGCGGCAGCGCGCCGTGCTGCGCCACGGCGTGCGCGAGAGAGGGACCGGGTACGTACGCGGTGGCCAGCCAGGGCTGTGAGCCTTCGGTGTCCGAGTCGATGACCGGCGCGGTGTAGAGCCCCTGCACCCGCTGCGCGGCCTGGACCTCCCGCTGGAAGCGCCGCCGGAACTCGGGGTCCTCACTGAACTCGGGCCGGATCACCTTGATCGCGATGGGCCGGCCGCCCGGCGTGTAGGAGAGATACACCTTGCCCATACCGCCCGTGCCGAGCACGGCCGCGAGCCGGTAGCCGCCGACAACGGCCGGGTCGCTCTGCTCAAGCGGCTTGAAAAGGTTGGCCGAAGGCGTGCTTGTCATGACGATCATCCCCTGTTTACGGCAGTTCGGCTCCTGCCGATGCCCCCGAAGTCAACCGGGAGCGTATCGACTTTCTTTCAGTGTCCTCACCACGTAGGGCAACAACCCTGCAACAACAGGGCTTTTCCTGGTCGTGTCGCCGCGGCGGGTGCCCGCATTGCCAGGATCCTTCGCGTCGCCTACCGTTGCACCGTGCATCCAGGTGTAAGGCTCGTGACGCGCATCCATGTCGACCTTCTGCGGTCGGCCAGTGCGCTCTGTCTTCGGTCCACCTGACGCCGGCGCGTCGTCGCGTCCGGCGCCGCCCCCGTATCTGATTCGCCCTGGTCCGCCCTCAGTTGGGCACCGGACATCGCGGCGTCATCCCCCTTCCTGTGGCCCCTTTTCTTCTCACCGCGCCATGCCGCGCCGTGGGTTGCCCACTGACGCGGGCCGCCCGCGCGCGGCCGTGCGCGTGATGTCCCACTGAGCGAGCACGGCGGGCAACACCGCCCGCTCGACGGTGAATCGGAGGACCGACATGAGCGACGAATATCTCTGGTACATCCCCAACACGGTCGAGCCAGGCCACCGCGGCGACGACACCACCGACGGCTGGGGCACGCTCGGCTTCTCCACCGAGATCGCCCGCGCGGCGGAGGACCACGGCTGGGGCGGAGCCCTCATCGGTACGGGATGGGGCCGGCCCGACACCTTCACGGTGGCCACCGCACTGGCCGCCCGGACCACCACGTTCAAACCACTGGTGGCGATACGCCCCGGCTACTGGCAGCCCGCGCACTTCGCGAGCGCCGCGGCCACTCTCGACCAGCTCAGCGGCGGACGCCTGTTGGTCAACATCGTCAGCGGTCTCGACAAGGCCGGGGCGTACGGCGACGGAGAGAGCGACCCGGCCCGCCGGTACGACCGCACACGTGAGTTCCTCCAACTCGTACGCAGGCTCTGGACGGAGGAGAACGTCACCTTCCGGGGCGAGTTCTTCGGTGTGGAGGGCTCCACCGCGAGCCCGCGCCCGTACGGCGCCGAGAACGGCCGTACCCCCAGGCTCTACTTCGGCGGCGCCTCGGCCGCGGCCGAGGCGGTCTCGGCCACCGAGGCGGATGTCCAGCTCTTCTGGGGCGAACCGCTCGACGGCGTGGCCGAGCGGATCGACCGTCTCAGGAAGCTCAGTGAATCCCTCGGCCGTACCCACGCGCCGCTGGAGTTCGGACTGCGCATCACCACGCTGGTCCGTGACACGAGCGAGGAGGCCTGGCGCGACGCCGAGGCCAAGGTGGACCGGTTGGCCGGCATCCGTGACACGACGCTGGACAACGGACGGCGTCAAGCCGTCGGCCAGCAGCGGCTCTACGACCTCGCGGAGCGCGGAGAGGTGCTGGACTCCTGCCTCTACACCGCCCCGGGACGGGTCGGAGGCGGTGGCGCGGGTACCACCTGGCTGGTCGGCTCCCCGGACGAAGTGGCCGCCGCGCTGCGGAAGTACGGAGAACTCGGCATCACGCACTTCGTCCTCTCCGACACCCCGTACAGGCCCGAGGTGGCCCGCATCGGCGACCAACTGCTCAGCCGGCTCCGGGAACGCGCCCCGGTGGCCTGACGGCGCCCCGCGTCCCATGCCCCAAGTCCCGCTTCCCCGCGTCCCGCCGGCCGCACTCCGCTGACCCGCGCCTCAGCGGGGCAGCGGGCGCCGCAGGGCGCTGCGGCCGGCGCGCCACGCGTCCAGCAGGCGGGCCGCCAGCCGGTCCTCCACGAGCACGGTGGCCCGGACCCCGAAGGCGACATCGGGCTCCAGATGCGGCTCACCGGCCAGCAGTCCCGCGACGACCTCCCGCCGGACGACCTGTTCGTGGACGGCGTCGGCCTCCACGTGCTCGTCGTAGAAGTGCTCGGCTGCCGGGCCCGCGCCGGTCCGGCGCATGGCCTGCGCCAGCCGCCGGGACCCCGGGGACGACGTCACCTCCACCACCGCGAAATGGCCCACGAGGGCGCCCCGCAGCGCCCGGTGCAGTCCGAGCGTGGACATCAGATTGACGGAGGCCAGAGCCTCGGCGGGGGTCACGTCCACGTAGTGGCCGTAGCGGATCTCCAGATCCAGGTCCGCCATGAGATCGGCGAAGAGCCGTGCGTGGATGGACTCCGGGTGGCCGGCGCCGAACTCGTCGAACTCGACGGCCACCATGCCCGCCTTCGCCCTGCCGTGCAGCCGGGGGAGCACCCAGGCGTGCGGGTCGGCTTCCTTGAGGTGGTACGGCGAGCGCAGCGCCGCGTACTCGCGCAGCTGCTCGCGGGTGCCTTCGCGCTGAAGGAAGTGGGTCATGCTCGTCGCGTCGTGGCCCAGGGGCTCGACGAGCAGCCCGGCCAGCGCTTCGTCCGCCGTATCGCCCTCGCCCGGAGCGACGGCTTCCCGTACAGCGCCGAGGAACCGGTCCTCCAAGCGGCGGCGTACGCGCAGCAGGTCCGGGTCCCACTCCCGCCGGTCGTCGATCCCGTCGAATCCCTGGTAGTGCAGCTCGTACAAGACGTAGAGAGCCAGTTGCAGATCGTCACCGAAGGGGTCAGCGTCCGCCATGGACTCCGGCGGGAGCGCGACGGCCGTTCCGTCGCGCAGCGCCGTGCGTACGGAGGCGGAGACCGCGCCCCGTTCTTCCGGCAGCGGCGGACTCAGCGCGCGTGACTCACGGTACGTCGTCACCACCGGGCCCTCCCGCCTCCGGGGCCTCGTCATCGGCTCCGGAGGCGTCCGCCGGGCCGGAGCGCTCCGCCCCGCGCACCCGGCGGCGGTGGCTCGCGTCGCACCACGGGTAGGAGCGGCTGCGGCGGCAGACACACAGGGCGACGACGAACCGGTTCGACACGCAGATGTTCCCGGCTCCGTCGACCGCCTCCACGGGGCCCTCCACGAGGACCGGCCCGTCGCGGCCGACCGAGACACGGCGCGGACGCGGACGCGGGTGTTCGGACGAGTTACGCACCGTTGACCACCAGCTTTCCCTTGTCCGCCGTGCCGCGGCAGGCCCGTGCGCCGTACGAGCACGACCCCCGCACCTTCCAAGCTCCCCCGAAGGGGGCTGACGCACCACCCGGGAGCCCGTGGAGGCCCGGCCCCACATGAAGAATTCCTCATCCCGGCTTCATGCTGGTGCCTGTCCCGGTCGCCAGGATGGGCGGCATGGCCTTCTCGATTCGTCTCGCGGCCCTGGCGGCCGTCGTCGCCGTCCCTCTGGGGATCGCCGCTACCAGCTACGCTATGACCGACAGTCCTGAGGCGCCCAAGGTGCCCCCCGGCGTACAGCTCGACGAGACGTCGAGCGGCACACCGGGCGACCGTGGGAGCAGCGGACCCGGAGAGCCTTCGCCCACCGGCTCGCCCACGGGTCCACCCACCGGTTCGCCGGGCGGCCCACCCGGCGACGACATCGTGCCAGGACCGTCCACCGGCGACGGTGACGACGACGATGACGACGACTTCGGTGATGACGGTTGACCTTCCCAGGATCACCGCCCGCGTGCGGATCCTGTTGTGGCTGCTCGTGGTGATGGCCGTGGCCCTCGGCGCGGTGGCCGTCACGGTGCGCTCGATCCTCCACCGGGACGTCGAACACCGGATGGGCGAACTGCTGTCGCAGGAGACGGGCGAGTTCGCCAACTTCGTCGAGCAGGGCGTGGACCCGGAGACCGGCCGGAGCTTCGGTGACACGCGAAGGCTGCTCCAGACCTTTCTGCGGCGTCAGTACGCGGACAGGGACGAGGAGTTGCTGGGTCTGCCCCACGCCTCCGCGGGCCGGCCCGACGTCATCCGGCAGCGCCGCGACTTCCCCGACCGCGTAGCCCTGTGGCGGGACGACGCCGCGCTCACCCGGATCCTGGCCTCCAAGGACTCCTCCGGCACCCTGCACCGCGCGCACGGGGAGGTGCGGTGGGCCAAGGTCACCATCCGGCCGCTCGGTGACGCCCCGCCGGGCGCCTTCGTGGTCGCGCTCCACGCGGACCGCGAACGGGCCGTCGCCGACAAGACGTTCTGGACCCTGCTGGCCCTGTCGGGCATGGCGCTGATCCTGGTGAGCGGCATCGGGTGGGCCGTCGCCGGCCATATCCTGGCGCCGGTCCGCGTCGTACGGAAGACCGCGGCCGAGCTGACCGAGCGGGATCTCACGCGCCGTATCCCCGTGGAGGGACGCGACGACATCGCCGCGCTCGCCGAGACGTTCAACGGCATGCTCGACCGGCTGGAGCAGGCGTTCGCCGCGCAACGGGTCTTCGTGGACGACGCGGGACACGAACTCCGTACCCCCATCACCATCGTGCGCGGGCATCTGGAGCTGATGGGCGACGACCCGGCCGACCGCGAGGAGACGATACGGCTCGTCACGGACGAACTCGACCGGATGAGCCGCATCGTCGAGGACCTGCTGCTGCTCGCGCGCGCCGAGCGCCCCGACTTCGTCCGCCCGGAGCCCGTCCAGCTCGCGGAGCTGACCGCCGACGTCTTCGTCAAGGCGCGGACCCTCGGCGAGCGGGAGTGGCTGCTCGACGCGGTCGCCGACCGCGAAGTCCCGCTGGATCCGCAGCGGATCACCCAGGCGATGGTCCAGCTCGCGCAGAACGCCGTCCAGCACACCGTGCCCGGCCAGCGCATACGGATCGGCTCACGGACCCACGGCGAGCGGATCGAGCTGTACGTCGCCGACAACGGCCCCGGCATTCCACCGCAGGACGCCGAGGTGATCTTCGAGAGATTCCGGCGCGGTACGGCCCGCCGGGGCACCCGCACCAGCGGCGCCGGACTCGGACTGGCCATCGTCAAGGCGATCGCGGAAGGCCACCACGGCCGGGTCGAACTGCGCCGCACCGACGGCGGCGGCGCCACCTTCGTACTCATCCTGGAGACGGGCTCATGAATCGCATTCTGATCGCCGAGGACGAGGAACGGATCGCCTCCTTCGTGGAGAAGGGGCTCCGGGCCAACGGCTTCACCACCGCCGTCGCCGACGACGGCGACTCCGCGCTGCACCACGCCGTGTCCGGCGGATTCGACCTGGTGCTGCTCGACATCGGCCTGCCGGGGCGGGACGGATTCACCGTCCTGCGGGAGATGCGCGAGGCACGCGTCACGCTGCCCGTCATCGTGCTGACCGCCAGGGACTCCGTACGCGACACCGTGGCGGGACTCGAAGGCGGCGCCGACGACTGGATGACCAAACCGTTCCGCTTCGAGGAACTGCTGGCGCGGGTACGGCTCCGGCTGCGTACGGCGGCGCGCGCGCCGGAGGTCACCATGCTGCGCAGCGGCAGCCTCAGTCTCGACCTGAGGACGCGGCGCGCACGGGCCGACGAGCGGACCGTGGATCTGACGGCACGTGAGTTCGTGCTGCTGGAGATGTTCCTGCGCCATCCCGGCCAGGTGCTGTCGCGCGAGCAGATCCTGTCCCATGTGTGGGGCTACGACTTCGACCCCGGCTCCAACATCGTGGACGTCTATGTGCGGGCGCTGCGACGGAAGTTGGGGGCGGAGCGGCTGGAGACGATACGGGGGATGGGCTACCGCATGCCGTGAGCGCGAAGTGCCCGACCGGACGCGCGGGGCCGGCGGCGCCGCCACGCAGATGAAGCGGCTTTCACCCAAGGCTCATTCGGACCTCACGGCCCGCGCCCAGGCTGATCGTCGTGCCCCTGTCTCTCCGGCAGACCAGCTGCCTCTGCGCCGTTCTCAGTCTCTGCGCTCTGCTCGCCGTGCCCGGTGCTTTCCCGGGTCTCAGCGGCGACGCGCGGTTCACCCTCGTCGTCTTCACGCTCGCCACGTACACCTGGATCGCCACCTCGGTGGACGACACCTACGTCGCACTCGGCGCCGGACTCGCGCTCACCGCGACCGGGGTGATCAGCAGCGAGACGCTCTTCGCGACTCTCGGCGACGAGATCGTCTGGCTGCTGATATGCGCGTTCGTCCTGGCCACCGCCGTCACCAAGACCGGACTCGCGGGCCGCGCCGCCGCCTTTCTGGTCGGCGGGGCGGGCACCGTACGGCAGTTGGTGCATCTGACCACGGCCGCTCTGGTGGTCACGGCCTTCGCGGTGCCCGCGACCTCGGGCCGTGCCGCGCTCGCCCTGCCGGTCTTCCTGGCGCTCGCCAAAGCGCTCGCCGACCGGACCCGGCTGGTGGTGATGCTCGCGCTCCTCTTTCCGACGGTGATCCTGCTCTCCGCCGTCGCCACCCTGATCGGCGCAGGTGCCCATCTGATCACCGTCGGCGTGCTGTGGGAGCAGACGGGGGAGGAGCTGGGCTTTGTCGCCTGGCTGATCCTCGGGCTGCCGCTCGCCGTGGTCTCCTCCCATCTGGCCGCCGAACTGGTCCTGTTGACGACGACCCGCCGGGCCGACCGTAAGGGGCCCGTACGGATCACCGCCGCGCAGATCCAGGAGCACTCCGACGCTCCGGTAGAAGGACCGCTCAGCCCGTCGGAGGCCCGGTGCCTTCTCCTGCTGGGGACCGTCGTACTGCTGTGGTGCAGCGAACCGCTCCACGGGGTGTCGCCCGCGGTGGTGGCCCTGATCGGCGCCGTCGTCGCCTCCTCACCGGCGCTGGGCACGGTGCGCCTCAAGGACGGTCTGCGTACGGTGCCCTGGCCGCTGCTCCTCTTCATGGCCGCGACCATGGCGATGGGCATCGCGCTCGCCGAATCGGGGGCGGCCGACTGGCTGGTGGCATGGGTACCGGGCGGTGCGTCGATGCCGCCGTGGATATTTCTCGCCGGTGTGATCGTGATCAGTACGGCGGCTCACCTGGCGCTCCAGTCCCGCTCCGCCAGATCGTCCGTGCTGGTCCCCCTGGTGGTCGCCGCGGCGCTGGCCGCGGGCGTCAATCCGGTGGCCGCCGCGTTCGCCTCGACCGCCGCCGCCGGCTTCTGCCACACGCTCCCCGCGTCCGCCAAGCCGGTCGCGCTCTTCGCCGACCTGCCCGCCGGCACCCCCACGTACACCCCGCGCGACCTCCTGCGGCTCTCGGCCGTGCTCGCGCCGCTCACCGCGGCACTCGTGCTGCTCTTCGCCCTCGCCGTCTGGCCGCTGCTCGGCGTGCCCGTCCATCTGGAGACCCAGCCATGAGCTACCGCATCGTCATCGCCCCCAGCGGTTTCAAGGAGTGCCTCTCCGCGTCCCAGGTGGCCGAGTCCATCGCCGAAGGCGTTCTGCGCGTGATCCCCGACGCCGACATCGATCTGATTCCGCTGGTCGACGGGGGCGAGGGGACCGCCGAGGCGCTGGCCCTCGCCGGTGGCGGCCGGCTGGTGCGGCGTACCGCGACGGGCCCGGTCGGTGCGCCCGTCCGCACACACTTCGCCCTGCTCGGCGAGGACGGCCCCGGACCTGTCACCGCCGTCGTGGAGATGGCCGCGGTCGCCGGGCTCTCCCTCGTACCGGCCGACCGGCGTGATCCGGCGGACACCACCACGTACGGCGTGGGCGAGCTGATCCGCGCCGCCCTGGACCTGGGGGCGCGGCGCGTGCTCGTCGGCTGCGGGGACTCCGGGACGTCGGACGGGGGCGCCGGGGCGCTCCAGGCGCTGGGCGCCCGGCTGACCGACCACCGGGGCCGCGAACTTCCACCGGGCGGCGCGGCGCTCGTGGAACTGGACCGCGTCGACCCGTCCGGGCTCGACCGGCGTCTCGCCGGCACCGAACTGCTCGTGGCCTGCAACCCGTTCAACGTGCTGTGCGGTGCCCAGGGTGTGGCGCGGGTGTTCGGGCCGCAAAAGGGCGCGACCCCCTTCGGTGTCGAGGTGCTGTCGGCGGCCCTGGAGCGCTGGGCGACGGTCCTCACCCGCGATCTGCCGCCCGGGATCGATCTGCGGACAGCCCCCGGCACGGGAGCGTCCGGTGGTCTGGGAGCCGGACTCGCCGCGCTGGGCGGCCAACTCCTGCCCCGTTTCGAGGTCTTGCTCGACCGGCTCGACCTGGACGCCAGGCTGGCCCGCGCCGATCTGGTGATCACGGCGGAGGGGGCGCTCGACCACCAGACGGTACGGGGCAAGATCCCCGCCGAGGTCGCGAGCCGGGCCCATGCGGCCGGGGTGCCGGTGTTCGTGCTCGCGGGCACGATCGGGCCGGGCGCACACCTGGTGCGGGCGATCGGCGTCGACGCGTACAGCGCGATCCTGCCGGCGCCGATGTCGCTGCCCGAGGCGATCGAGGGCAGCAGCGAGATCCTCGCCGATGCCACCGAACGCTCCTTGTGGATCCTGGAGTTGGGCACGAGGCTGGGTGTCCGGGCGGCGTGAGGCGTCAGGCTCCGCTCTCGCCTGTGCCGCCGACGACGCGGGCCACCGCCTCTACCACCGTACGGCGCCGTTCACGGCGGCTGATCGGCGCGGCGAGGGCCGAGAACTCCGGGTTCATCGTGGCCCAGGACGTCGACAGCGCCTGGATCAGGGCCAGCAGCTGCACGGCCGAGAAGTGGGACGGGACCGATCCGTCGTCCTGCGCCGCGGCGATGCGGCGGACCCGGAGATCGTTGGTGTCGATCAGGGTCTGGAGGGGCGTGGCCCCGGCGCGCTCCAGGCGGTACCAGGTCGACAGCCGCAGCCGCTCGGGGTCGTCGGCGAAGTGGTCGAACATGCGGCCCGCGTACGCCGGCAGATCGTGGGCGTCGAAGTCGACCTCGGCGAGGGACTCCTTGACGTAGTTGCTGAAGACGGCGTCGAAGAGCTGTTCCTTGTTCCCGAAGTACGTGTAGATGCGTTCCTTGCTGCTCGCGGCCCGCTCGGCGACGCGGTCCATGCGGGCACCCGCGATCCCGTACGTGGCGAACTCGTCGGTCGCCGCCTTCATGATGCGGGCTCGGGTCGCGTCCGGATTGCGGGGCATGGGCCCAGCTTACCTACCAACTAGTAGGTTGCCAACCGGCGCGGATCGAGGCACGCTGGAAGTACCAACCAACTAGTACGTAGGTAGTAAGGAGCGCATCATGGCACGCCACACCTGGCTGATCACGGGAAGCTCCCGCGGTATCGGGCACGAGCTGGCCAAGGGGGCGCTGGAGGCCGGCGACAACGTCGTCGCCACCGCGCGCCGGCCCGAACAGCTCGCGGAGCTCGCCGAGACCTACGGCGACCGCGTCCGTACCGTCGCTCTCGACGTCAACGACCCGGAGGCCGCCCGCGCCGCCGTCGCCACCGCGGTGGAGGGCTTCGGCTCGCTCGACGTGGTCGCCAACAACGCCGGTTACGCCGGCTCCGCCTCCATCGAGGACATGGACCCGGCCGACTTCCGGGCCCAGATCGAGACCAACCTCTTCGGCGTCGTCAACGTCACCCGCGCGGCGCTGCCGCACATGCGGGCCAGGCGCGCCGGTCACTTCCTCCAGTTCTCCTCCATCGGCGGACGCGTGGGCGGCACCGCGGGCATGGGCGCCTACCAGACCGCCAAGTTCGCCGTCGAGGGCTTCTCTCAGGTCCTCAACACCGAGGTCGGACCCCTCGGTATCAAGGTCACCATCGTCGAGCCCGGCGCCTTCCGAACCGACTGGGGCGGCTCATCCATGACCCTCCACGAGCCGAGCCCCGACTACGAGCAGACCGTCGGACGGATGCACGCCTACCGCCGCGAGAACGAGGGCAAGGAGCAGGGCGATCCCGCCCGCGCCGCCCAAGTCCTGATCGACATCGTCAACAGCCCCGAGCCCCCGCTGCGGATGCTGCTGGGCGCCGACGCGGTCACCTTCGCCAAGCGGGCTTCCGACGAACGTGCCGCCGAGGCCGCGCTGTGGGCCGACGTCAGCGGCTCCACCGCGTTCCCCGGGGCGGAGACGGCCGCCTGACGGCCGCACGTGCGGAGCCCGGTCCCGTCCACTTCCCCGCGGCTCGACTCATCCACCGTTCCCCGGACGCCGATCCGCCCGGCGGACCAGGCCGCCGGACACCGGCGCGGCCCCGAGATCGCCGTCCCCGTCCTTGTGGCGCAGCACCCAGTCGTCGAGGTCGTGGGCCGCTTCGAGCGGCGCTGCGGCCAGGTAGGGGCGCCACCAACTGACCTCGTGGGCCTCGGCGGACGCCTCCGTCGCCTCCGCCCGGCCGGAACGCGCGCCCTCCCCGAAGCGCTCGAACGCGGCCGCGGCGTCGTGGAACCGGCGTGCCGCCGCGAGGACTTGGGCGGCGTCGGCCGACGCGCAGTCCGCCGTGCGGGCCCTGCCGTCGGGCGTCAGCTCGTACGCGCCGATCGGGACGGCCGCACGCGCGAGTTCAGCCAGCTCGTACGCCGCGAAGGCCATCTCCAGCCTCGCCCGCGCCGCGTCCGGGTAGGGCGCTCCCGTATCGCCCCCGACTCCCGCTGCCATGTCAGCCGGCCTCCCTACCGCGCAGGAAATAGAGGGCGGTCATCGTGACGGCGAGGGTCAGGATGGTGCCGCGCAGAAACCGGGCGGGAAGGCGGCGGGCGAGGTGCGCGCCCGCGAACCCGCCGGCCACCCCGCCAACCAGCATCGCGGTGAGGATCGGGGGCGTGCCGAGCGCGTCCGAAGCCACGAGGAACAGTGCGGTCGCGCTGAGATAGACCGCGGCGACCTGGGCGATCCGCATCGGGTTGCCGGCCGCCGTGTCCAGTCCGAGGCCGATGCTCCACACCGCCAGCATCATGATGCCTATGGCTCCGCCGAAGTATCCGCCGTACACGGCGAGGACGAACTGCGTGATCAGCAGAGCCCGCGCGCTCATGCCGGCGGTGGCCGAGCCGCCCGGCGCCGTGCTCAGCGCACGGGAGACGCGGCGTCCGAAGGCGAGGACGACCGTGGCGAAAGCGAGCAGCCACGGCACCGCCGCGCTGAACGAAGCAGTCGGCAGGGTCAGCAGCAGACCGGCACCGAGTGCGCCGCCCAGCACACTGACCGCTGTGAGCGCGGGCGTGGATGTCCCGCCGACCGGGGTCAGTTCACGCCGGTAGACCCATGCCCCGGCCAGGGCGCCGGGCACAAGGGCGATGGTCGACGACGCGTTCGCCGTCACGGGAGGCAGGCCTGCGGAGACGAGGTCCTGTCCGGTGGGTCTTCGCGGATAAGGCCGGGGCGTCTGGTGCGGTGCATCGCAAGGCGCCGAAGTGCCCGCAGGGTGGTTTCCTGTGGGCACTTCGGCTACGCGGCGAGGTGCCGTGCCAGGCGTTCCGGGCCCGCGAAAGATCCGCCGGACAGGGCCTGGTGCGGGCAGCGCCACGAAGGTACCTCCGCCGCCGACGGCGTTCAGTGTTCCGGCGACGGCACCGGCCAGCAGGACGAGCGTTATCTCGGGCACCCGCCGAGCATCACCCGGCGCCCGGGTGGTTCACAATGCGTCATTTCCGCACCCAGCCTAAGGCCCTGCCTTAGGCTGGGTGGATGCGCTACGACCTGGACGACCTGCGGCTCTTCCTCGACATCCTGACGGAGGGGTCCATCACCGGAGGCGCCCGCCGGGTGCATCTGAGCCTGCCGTCCGCGAGCGCGCGCGTACGCGCGCTCGAACACACCGCCGGTGTGCCTCTGCTGATCCGCGGTCGCAGGGGAGTGCGCCCCACACCGGCCGGGACGACGCTCGCCCGCCACGCGCGCGACGTACTCGCCCAGACGGCGCGGCTGGAGAGCGCCGTGGCGAGCTACACCCGGTCCCAGGCCGCGCCGCTGACCCTGCTGGGCGGGGGCTCCGCCATGCAGGGATTCGTGCCGGGGGCCCTGGTCTCGTTCCTCCGCGCGCACCCGGACGCCGACGTCAGGGTCTCCGAGAGCCGCACCCCGCAGACCGTCCGGATGCTGACCGAGGGCGAGGCGGATCTTGGGATCGTCATCGACGACGAGGAGGCCCGGGACTCCGGCCTCGACATGGAACCCCTCGGCGACGACTCCCTCGTCGTGGTCGGCCAGGCAGGCGGGATCCTCGCCGGGCGCAGTGGTCTGACCTACAGCGAGGTCGCCGAGCACCCCCTCGTCGGGCTCGACGCCGACTCATCGCTGCGCCGCTGGATCGAGAAGAACCTCGGCCCGCACGCCCCCGTGGTGCGCTACCGCACCACTGTCGCCGGCCTGAACGTTCTTGTCGCCCTCGCCGCAGCCGGGGTCGGGCTCGCCGTCGTACCGCGTCGCACCGTCGACCCCGACCGGCCGCTCGACGTCTGTGAACTGGAGGATCCCTGGGCGCGCCGGCTCCATCTGCTGGCCTGGGGCGCGAAGGCCGGGACCTCGCGGACGGGGGCCGTCGCGGCCCTCGCGGAGCACCTGCGCGACGCGGCACGGTCCGAACGGGGCACCCACACCGGCTCCGGAGAGCCGGCCGACGAGCCCCGGCTGTAGGGCGAGCGGTGCGTTCAGGCGGCCGGGATCCGGCGCGCGGCGGCGGCCTCCAGTAGCTCCAGCACCGCCCGTTCACCGGGCCCGAGTTGGTGGCCCTCGCCGAGAAACCCCTCCGCGGCCCTGTGATCCTCCGAGGTCAGGGACCCCACCGGGCGCAGAAGCCGGGCCAGCGGGTGATGGAAGTCGTGGACCGTGAGGGCGAAGCCCGTGCGGCCGTCGAGCGTTCCGACGGCGGCGAACCGGCCGTTGGCCGACGCCGCGACAGTACGCAGCACCCCCAGGCGATCCCGGAACTCCACCAAGGGACGGGGCCAGCCGGCCGGCCCGAGTGTCACCGGGTCGAAGAACCGGTGCCTGCCCTCGCTGCCCACGTGCGCGACCAGCACACCCCAGGCCGGGACGGCGAACAGGCCGGTCAGCAGAGGCGCGTCGCCCACCGCCGCGAGGACAAGCGCCTCGTGCGGTTCGACACGCCACCGGCTGAGCCCGCCGTCCATGCCGCACGCGACGACCTCGCCCGCTCCGGTGAACGTCAGCTCGCGCACCGGCCCGTGCGGCACCGGCAGGACGGTACGCGCGATCAGCCGCTCCAGTCCCGCGTCGAGAACCACGATGCCCGTGCTGCCGCCGAACGCGACCGCGCCGCCGTCCGGTGCGACGGCGAGACGGTGGGCGGTGTCGATGCCGTACGTGCTCAAGTCCACCAAGCCGGGGTCGAGTTCGGGACCGGCCACGGCCGCGACCGGCCCCAGCGCGGCGCCCGCGACGAAGCCGGCGGCCGTACCCGCGGGCCGCATACCCGTCAGCGCCCTGCCGTGCGACACGTGGAGGGTGTCACCGCGCCGGTAGTGCACCAGCGCCCGGCCGTTTCCGGGCTCCTCACGGACGGCCACGACGTTCTCCTCGTCCACGCACGCGACGGCGTGATGACTGAGCTCACCCAGGTAGACGTCCCGCCAGGAGCCGCCGGACAGCAGGGCGACGCGGGTGAGACCGTCGGCCTCGTGGCCGGTGAGGGTGAGAACGGGGGCGTCGACCCCGAAGGACAGCCACTCGGCGGCGCCGGTGACGAGCGGATGCACGGAACGCGAGGCGTCCGCGGCCGTCGCGGTCACCCGCGCCACCAACTCCTCGTCCGCCGCGGCGAGTCGGGCGACGGAGGGGGCGTCGCGGTGGTCCGCAGGGAAGAGATCGGCGTACCGCTTCGCCAGCCGTACGCCGTCCGCCAACGGCACCGAGGTGATCAGCTCCCCGAGTACGTTCCGGTGCCTGGGGCGGAGATGTCTGGTGGCCTGCCGGTCGATCCCGGCCGCGTCGTCCCAGATGGCGCGCCCGGCCATATCCGACTCCACCTCCCCGTCAACTCCCCCCGGTCCACTCGGAAGGAGGAGCCTTCATGATTCCGTGCCCTGCCGCCTCGCACTACGCTGACTGTCACACACGGGGACTTCAGGGGGAATGTCGATGACGGATCCGATGTCGGTGCTGGCGATGACGGGGGCGACCACGATCGTGGCAGCCATGGCCACCAGCATGTGGGAGAGCGCGCGCGGCGGCGTCGCGGCGCTGTTCCGGCGCCGGGGCGACGACGAGGCGACGGCCATCGCGGTGCAACTCGACGGCGACGCGGACCTGGTGGCCGGCGAGGACGACACCGAGGGCGTACGCGAGGAGCTGATCCGGCCCTGGGCCCGGCGCCTGGCGGCACTTCTGCGCGAACACCCCGAGGCGGCCGACGAGTTGCGGCGCGTGGTGGAAGAGGTCGCGGCAGGGCTGCCTCGTACCGAGCAGCACTGGACGCAGAATGTCTCGGCGCACTCCGGCGGCACGGCGTTCGGCGCCCAGGGGCCAGGCAGCAGCGTTCATATCCACCGGCACGCCGCGCCCGGCGAGTCCGATCCGGGTGACAACGCGCCTGCGGGCGGCCCGTCCGGGGACGGCTCCTCGGTGTGAGCGGCCCGGCACCGGACGCTCCGGCACCGAACGGCTCCGACGGCACGGCCCCGCCGCCCGCCGCCCGCCAAGTGGTGCGTGCGGAAGGCGGGTTCGCGTACGGAGTGATCGGCGCGGACATCCATGTGTTCGGCGACGGTCGCCCCGTCTACGTCCTGCGGAACTGGCAGGGCCCGACCGCGTCGGACCCGGAGTGGCTGCGCGAACTGCCCAGCCGGATGCTGAGTGCCCGGCACGAGGTGGTGCCGTTCACCGGCCGCGCGCACGACCTCGGGGAGCTGCGCGGCTGGCGTGACGCACCCCGGCGGCTCTCGGCGCGCTGGCTCCACGGACCGGGCGGCCAGGGCAAGAGCCGGCTCGCCGCACGTCTCGCCGCCGAGTCGGCCGCGGCGGGCTGGCTCGTCGTGACCGCCGTGCACGGGCCCGGCACCGTACTGCCGCCGCCGGGCAGCCAGGATCTCCGTGCGGAGAACTCCGCAGGCGTACTGCTGATCGTCGACTACGCGGACCACTGGCCGCTGCCCGACCTGGCCTGGCTGCTCAGCAACGCGCTGCTCCACCACGACACCCTGCCCGCCCGGGTGCTGCTCCTGGCCCGGGACACCACCCTGTGGCCCGCCGTGCGCGCGACGCTGGCGGACGTGCAGGCGGCCACCTCGCGGCAGACTCTGGAACCGCTGGCCGATGAGAGCGAGGGCGCGGGGGAGCCGGGGCGCGACGACCGCATGGGAATGTTCCGTGCGGCGCGCGACGCCTTCGCGGCCCGCTACGGACTCGCGGCGTCCGAGACGATCGCACCTCCCGTGCCGCTCGTGGGACCCGAGTTCGGGCTCACCCTGACCGTGCACATGGCGGCGCTGGCGGCGGTGGACGCCCACCGCGACGGACGGCATCCGCCCACCGACGCGTCGGGCCTGACGACGTATCTGCTCGACCGGGAGCATCGGCACTGGGCGCGGCTCTCTGACACGCCCGGCCATCAAACGCCTCCCGGTGTGATGAACCGCACCGTCTTCGCCGCCGCGCTGACCGGCGCGGTCGAACGGCCCACCGGCACCGTGGCGGTCACCTCGCTCGGACTGCCGCTTCCCGCCGAGACCGTGCTCGCCGACCACGCCGTGTGCTACCCGCCCACGGAGATTCCGGCCGCCGACCCCGAGCCCCGCACGGTGCTCGAACCGCTGACACCCGACCGCCTCGCCGAGGACTTCGTCGCCCTCACCCTGCCCGGCCACCTCGCCGACTACCCCGCGCACGACTGGGCGCCCACCGCGCTGAACGCACTGATCCCGCACACCGACCGCGCCTCGCCGGCCCCCTGGCTGCGCCGCGCGATGACCGTCCTGGCGAGCGGCGCCGCCCGCTGGCCGCACCTGGGGACGCTCCATCTCTACCCGCTGCTGCGCGAGGCGCCCTGGCTGGCCGTCGCGGCCGGCGGCGCCGCGCTCGGAACGCTGGTGAACCTGGACGACATCGACATCGGGCTGCTGGAGCAGATCAACGCGTACATACCCCGCCGCGACGACGCGGAACTGGACCCGGCAGCCGCCGTGCTGGCCGTGCGTCTCGCGGAGCACTGGCTGGCGGCTACGGACGATCCGGCTGAGCAGGCCGTCGTCCATCTCAACCTCGGCTGGAGCCTCGGCGGTGCCGGCCGTTACGACGAGAGCCTGGCCGCCGAGGAACGCGCGGTCGCGCTCTACCGCGACCTGGCCCGCGCCGAACCCGCCCGCTACGAAGCCGACTTGGCCCGCGCCCTTAACAACCACGCGGGCAGTCTGAACAGGGAGCGGCGTTACGACGAGGCGCTGTGCGCCATCGAGTCGGCGGTGGAGCTGAGACGCCGGCGTCTGCGGCCCGGCCATGACACCGACGTCGCCGATCTCGCACTCACCCTGTCCAACTACTCCAACGAACTCGGCCGTGCCGGCCGATGGCTCGAAGCGCTCACGGCCGACGCCGAAGCCCTGGAACTGTACGCGGATCTGGCGGAGTCCAAGCCCGGCGAGTACGGCGGTGACCTGGCGATCACCCTGCTCAACTTCGGCAGCTCTCTGAGCAGCGCGCTACGCCTTGAGGCCGCGGTGGCCGCGACCCGGCGGGCCGTCGGCATGCTGCGCTCCCTGGCCCGGAGCGCGCCCGCCGCCCATGAGGGCGGGCTGGCCCGTGCACTCACCAACAAGGCCCAGATGCTGGTGAACATCGGCAAACCGCAGGAGGATCTGATCAGGGACCACGGACTGCCCCCGTCGGAAGACCTGTTCAGGACGAGTGGCTGGCGTGAGGAGGCGCTGGAGGCGGCTGCCGAGGCGGTGGAGATCGGCCGTCGCCGGGCCAAGGCCAATCCGGCCGCCCTGGACGCCGACCTGGCGGGCGCCCTTCAGGTACTCAGCACGGTCCAGCAGGCCATTGGTATGGCGGAAGAGGCGGGGACCACGGCCCGTGAGGCGGGAGTGTTCGAGGAGCGCAGCGATCCACGCCGGCGCCTGCACGGCGCCCCGGAACACGTGGAGTACGGCCAAGGGGCCCACAAGATCGCGGAAGACGCCATGATCGTTCTCTACCGCCATCTCTGCGTCGCGGAGGTGACGGCCCACGGTCCCGAACTCACCCTCCTGCTGCGGCTCCGGGCCCGGAGCGGGCCGACTACGGATCTGGACGCTCTGGCGGAGGCCCTGGCCGTCGATCTCCGCCTCGCCGACGCCGATCCGGTCGCCCACGAGCCCGCCTACTTCGAGGAGTTGAAGCAGTTCGGGTGGGAACTGTGGTGGGCGGGGCGGCGGTCCGAGGCCGTCGAGACGGTGGAACAGGCCGTGGATCTGGCCCGCGCACTCGCCACCGAGGACCGTGAGGAGTACGGCGAGCGGCTCCTGTGGGTCGCGGACACCCTGGCCACGATGCTCAAGGAACTCGGCCGCCGCCGGGAGGCCCGCGAGGTACGGCGCGCGGCGAAGCGGCACCTCGCCGGCTGACACCTCGCCGGCTGACACCTCGTCGGACATACCCCCGTCGGACACACTCCGTCGGACCGCACGGCCTAGAACCCACTGGCGGGCACTTGTTCGCCTTCGCCCTCCCCGGGTTCGTCGTGTTCGCCGCGGGCGGTCTCCAGGAGGCCCCGCCAGGACGTGACGGTCGGCCTTCGCCGTAGCAACGCCCGGCGCTCCCGTTCGGTCATGCCGCCCCAGACACCGAACTCCTCCCGGTTGTCGAGCGCATAGGCCAGGCACTCCGTACGCACCTGACACCCCAGGCACACGGACTTCGCCCTGTTCTGCTCCTGACCCTGCACGAACAGGGTGTCCGGATCGACGGCCCGGCAGGCACCCCGTCCGCTCCACTCCAACTGTGCGTTCATCGCACCCCCTTCCCCTGGAAGGTCAGACGCTACAAAACGCTTTACCGTTGCGACAGATGGCAGTTGATCGATCACCCCTTCGGATGATCGCTCGCACGACGCGCGAGGCGACAACGGCAGACAGGGTGTAGCCATCCCGCGACAGCCGCTCACGGATACCAACCGCCGCCCCTGCAAACCTTGTTGGCGGCAAGATCATCGAATCGAGCTAATGCCGCTGGCTTCCCGGGCCGGCCCGGTGCGCCGCGATTACTGTTCCACGGTATCTGGACGGGTTCCCAGACATACGCCCCGCTTCATCCTCTTTCCCGGTGTCGGACACGCCCGCGTGCCCGACACCGCCCTTACGAAGGAGACTTCGCTCGATGACTGTCGACACCGGCCCCGAGGCGCAGCTGGATTCGCCACCGCAGTCCAGCCTGAGCACGGCGGCTGCCCGCAACCTGGCCACCACCAGCAAGTCTGCCCCACAGATGCAGGAGATCACCTCCCGCTGGCTGTTGCGGACGCTTCCCTGGGTGGAGACCAAGGGCGGCGTCTACCGGGTGAACCGACGGCTGAGCTACACGGTGGGAGACGGGCGGGTCGAGTTCGTCCAGGACGGTGCCGATGTCCGGGTGATCCCCCGCGAACTGGGCGAACTGGCCCTGCTGCACGGCTTCGACGATGTGGGCGTGCTGACCGCCATCGCCGACAGGTGCGTCCAGCGCGACTTCCGCGCCGGCGAAACGCTGGTCGAGCGCGGTACGCCCGCCGAGCAGATCCATCTGATCGCCCACGGCCGCATCAGCCAGACCTCTGTCGGTAAGTACGGCGACGAGACGGCCGTGGCCGTCCTTGCCGACGGCGACCACTTCGGTGAGGAAGCGCTCCTCGATCCGGACGCGCGATGGGACTGCACCGCCACCGCGGAGACCGCGGGCACGCTGCTCACCCTGGACCGCGCCGACTTCGCCGCCGTGGTCTCCAGCGCGCCCGGCCTCCAGGCGCACGTACGGCGGTTCGGCTCACTTCCCCGCCAGCGGCAGAACCGCCACGGCGAGGCCGAGATCGCGATGTCGGCCGGCCACACCGGCGAGGCCGACCTGCCGGGCGCGTTCGTGGACTACGAACTGAAACCGCGCGAGTACGAACTCTCCGTCGCGCAGACCGTCCTGAAGGTCCACACCCGGGTCGCCGACCTCTACAACGGGCCGATGAACCAGACCGAGGAGCAACTCAGGCTCACCGTCGAGGCGTTGCGCGAACGTCAGGAGTACGAGCTCATCAACAACCGGGAGTTCGGGCTGCTCCACAACGCCGACTTCAAGCAGCGCATCCAGCCCCACTCCGGCCCGCCCACCCCGGACGACCTCGACGAACTGCTCAGCCGCCGCCGTGGCTCCAAGGTCTTCCTCGCCCATCCCAAGGCGATCGCGGCCATCGGCCGTGAGTTCAACCGCCGCGGCCTCTACCCGGACCATGTCGACCTCGGCGGTCAGCAGGTCCCAGCCTGGCGCGGGGTCCCGATCCTGCCCTGCGGCAAGATCCCCATCACCAAGGAGAAGACCAGCTCGATCCTGGTCATGCGCACCGGCGAGGACAACCAGGGCGTCATCGGGCTGCGCCAGACCGGACTGCCCGACGAGCTCGAACCGGGCCTGTCCGTACGGTTCATGGGCATCGACGAGAAGTCGATCATCTCCTACCTCGTCTCCACCTACTACTCCGCCGCCATTCTCGTGCCCGACGCACTCGGCGTCCTGGAGAACGTGCAGATCGCCGGCCGGCACGGCTAAGGAGGCATGGATGCCCGACCCTGAACTCTCCCCACCGCGATCGAGCCTGCCCGGCCCGGACCTGGAGCGGATTCTGCGTGGCCCGAGCGGACTGGGCACGTCCGGCCTCTACTTCGCCCGCCCCGAGGCGCCGGAGCCGAAACCGGAGCAGGCACAGGCGCAGGCGGAAGGAAACCCGATCCCCGGTCTCTACCACCACCCGGTGCCGGAGCCCGACCCCGTACGGGTGGAGGAGGTCAGCCGCCGGATCAAGGCCTGGGCGCTGGACGAGGTCGACCTGTATCCCGACGACTGGGAGGACCAGTTCGACGGCTTCTCCGTGGGGCGCTACATGGTCGCCTGCCATCCTGACGCCCCCACCGTGGACCATCTGATGCTCGCCACCCGCCTGATGGTCGCCGAGAACGCGGTGGACGACTGCTACTGCGAGGACCACGGAGGTTCACCGATCGGCCTCGGCGGGCGCCTTCTGCTGGCGCACACCGCACTCGACCCCCTGCACACGACGGAGGAGTACGAGCCGCGGTGGGCACAGTCGCTCCAGTCGGACGCGCCCCGCCGCGCCTACCGCTCCGCCATGGAGTACTTCACCCGGGAGGCCAGCCCCTCCCAGGCCGACCGACTCCGGCACGACATGGCCCGGCTGCACATGGGCTACCTCGCCGAGGGCGCCTGGGCGCAGCAGGACCACGTCCCCGAGGTGTGGGAGTACCTGGCGATGCGTCAGTTCAACAACTTCCGCCCCTGTCCCACCATCACGGACACCGTCGGAGGGTACGAACTGCCGGCGGACCTGCACGCCCGGCCCGCCATGCAGCGGGTCATCGCGCTCGCGGGGAACGCCACCACCATCGTCAACGACCTGTATTCGTACACCAAGGAACTGGCCGCCCCCGGCCGCCATCTGAACCTGCCGGTGGTCATCGCCGAACGTGAGGACCTGTCCGAACGCGACGCCTATCTGAAGGCGGTCGAGGTCCACAACGACCTCATGCACGCCTTCGAGTCGGCAGCCGCGGCTCTCGCCGCCGCCTGCCCCCTCCCGAGCGTGCGGCGCTTTCTGCGCGGAGTGGCCGTCTGGGTCGACGGCAACCACCACTGGCACCGGACCAACACCTACCGCTACAGCCTGCCCGACTTCTGGTAAGAGGAATGGACTCATCTGTGACCAGCACTGACCGCACGACCGTCGCCCCCACCGCCCGCGCCTCCGTGTTCATCCCCTCCCCGGTGACTCCCTACCAGGGGGACATCGCGCGCTACTGGGACCACGAGGCGAGGCCCGTGAATCTGCGTCTCGGCGACGTCGACGGCCTGTACCACCATCACTACGGCATCGGCGACGTCGACCACGACGCCCTGGGCCGGCCCGAGGACAGCGCGTACGAGAAGAAGCTGATCGCCGAACTTCACCGCCTGGAATCGGCGCAGGCCGAACTCCTCCTGGACCACCTCGGCGACATCGGGCGCGACGACACGCTCGTGGACGCCGGGTGCGGCAGGGGCGGTTCGATGGTCATGGCCCATCAGCGCTTCGGGTGCAAGGTCGAGGGCGTCACACTCTCCGCGAAGCAGGCGGACTTCGGCAACCGGCGCGCCCGCGAACTCGGCATCCAGGACCATGTCCAGGCCCGCGTCCGCAACATGCTGGACATGCCCTTCGAGTCCGGGCTGGCCGCGGCCTCGTGGAACAACGAGTCGAGCATGTACGTCGACCTGCACGACCTCTTCGCCGAGCACTCCCGCGTCCTTCGGCCCGGCGGGCGCTATGTGACCATCACCGGCTGCTGGAACCCCCGTTACGGCCAGCCGTCCAAGTGGGTTTCCCAGATCAACGCGCACTTCGAGTGCAACATCCACTCCCGCCGGGAGTATCTGCGGGCCATGGCCGACAACCGCCTCGTACCGCAGACGGTCGTCGACCTGACTCCCGACACCCTGCCCTACTGGGAGTTGCGTGCCACGTCGTCACTGGTCACCGGCATCGAGGAAGCGTTCATCAACTCCTACAACGACGGCTCCTTCCAGTACGTCCTGATCGCGGCCGACCGCGTCTAGACGGCCCCCGGCGCACCCTCCTCGCGGTCAGCCGACTCTGGACTCCACCCGTCCGAGCGGGTTCGGGCCGGCGGTCAGTTCGTCGGACGCCGACTTCCACGCCGAATCCCCGGGGTAGAGCTCCGTGCGGAGATAGGCCCAGGTGAGCTTCTGGATCGCGGAAACCCGCTCGGGGTTCTCGTCGGTGGTCTCGGCGACGTCGTATCCGGACACCCCGCCGAGCCCGTGCTCGGCGTCGAACAGGGTGAGCAGGGACTTGGGGCCGGGGGAGAGGACGTACGGATCGGCGTGCCAGTCCGGGCCCCGGACCGTCAGATGGGCGGAGGCGTCCTTGTCGCCGGCGACCACGAGTGTGGGCGTCGCCATCGTGGAGAAGTCCGGGGCCAGGAGGAAGGGAAGGTTCTCGGCCACGTACTCGGTGAGGGCGTCGCCGCCGCTGCCGGTCGTGGCGAGAAGCACACCCGCCTTGATCCGGGGCTCGGCCAGGCTCACCACCGTCCCGTCGTCCGGATCGGTGAGCCTGGCGCCGAGCAGCAGGCTCGCGGTGTGCCCGCCCATCGAGTGCCCGGCGACGGCGACCCTGCTCCGGTCCAGGCGGCCGATGAGCTGGGGGACGGCGGCCTCGATCGCGTCGAGCCCGTCGAGTACGCGCGTCATGTCCTCGGCCCGCGAGCGCCAGAACAGAGGCGCCCCGGGCGTCTCGGGAGGCAGGCTCAGGGTGGTGGAGCTGAGGTGGGTGGGCTGGATCACGACGAAGCCGTGTGCCGCCCAGAAATGGGCGAGGGGGGCGTAGCCGTTCATCGAGGAGAGGTTGTTCGAGTACCCCTGGCCGTGCGAGAGGAGGATGACCGGCAGATCGCTCCCGGTCACCGGTGCGGAGACTCGTACCGCCAGGTCCACGGCCCGGCCGGGAGCCGGCAGCACGACCGGAGCGACCGAGAGGACGGGAGAGGGTGAGCTGAGGGCGTCGGCCGGGTGGGTCGGTTCACTCATGGTGCGGATCCATTCGAAGACAGAAAATCGGAGCATCGTTCCGTTTCAACATACGGAGCGATGTTCCGCTTTGTCAAACATCCCTGGCCGGGTCCACCCGCGACGTCGTGACCTCGTGACGAGGTGCGCTCGTGCAACCGTTCGGGGGCGGCGAGAGTCTTAGTGGCCGAAGGACTGTTCTTCTGAAGGACACGTCAGGTTTGCCCAAGCCCCAACAGAGGTTCTCTCCATGCGGATTCCCCCACACAACCGTCGTGCCTCGCGTACCGCAGTCGCCGTTCTGGGCGCAGCCGGGCTGATCGCGCTGGGTGCGGCTCCCGCCGCCTTCGCCGATGAGGCCGCCCCCGATCTGGTCGTGGGTGACATCGCCCCGATCGAGGGGGTGAAGCCGGGCAGCAGCCTCGATCAGTCGGTCACCGTGGCGAACAAGGGCACCAAGGCCGCCGACAAGGTCTGGGTCCACTACTCCGTGACCCGGGGACTCGACTTCGCGGACGTTCCCGCCAACTGCGCGGCGCACCAAGTCCCGTCCTACGACGAGATGACCGCCAAATCCAACGTGGTGTGCGAGTTCGACCAGGCGGTGGAGCCCGGTGTCGGCTACGCGCCGGAGAAGCCTCTCGCGATCAAGGCGCTGGACCGCGCGCTCAACGACGACCTGCGCGTGAGCGTCGGAGACGGCGAACCCGAGCTTGACGAGGCCGCGACAACTCCCGTGGCAGGTACCGCGCCCGCGGTGAAGCTGGTGGAGCGTCAGCCCGGGGGAGAAGGCACCGAGCAGGCTGTCGACGTGCCGGTGACCACCGTCAACACCGCGGACTACGAGGTGACGGGAGCGGCCCTCAAGGGCGATGTCGGCGACACGGTGACGCTCAAGGTGCGGTTCGCCAACGCCGGGCCCGCGTGGGTGCTGACCAGGGAAGGGGACCCGCTCATCAAGGTCCTCGTGACACCGCCCGCCGGGACGTCGGTCGTCAAACCCCACGGGTTCTGCGAGGCCAAGGGCAAGGCGTACGCCTGCGGCACCAGTCAGCGGTGGGTCGACGAGGGCGGGGGCGAGACCTACACCTTCAAGCTGAAGATCGACAAGAAGGTGGCGGGCGCCAAGGGCTCAGTGGCGCTGAGCGCCGGGGACCGGCCGTTCGACCCCGACAAGGCAAACGACAAGGCCGACATCACGCTGGACGTGACGGGCGGCGGGTCCACCGGCTCGGCCGGTTCGGCGGGGTCGACCGAGGGCTCCGGCGGCTCGGCCGGTGGCTCGTCCGCCGGCGACAGCGGGTCAAGCACCACCGGCGGCAACCTGGCCGCCACCGGCTCGTTCCCCGCGACACTCCAGATCGCGGGCGCTGCTGCCGCGGTGGCGGTCGTGGGTGCGGGCACCCTTCTCGTCGTACGCAATCGCCGGGCCCAGAGCCCGAGCTGAGCCGACAAGCGTCCAACGCACGTGCAAGGCCCCGGACTTGTGGTCCGGGGCCTCTGCGCTGTCAGGACGTCGGCTGATCCCCGCCCGGCCGGGAGCCCAGCAGGGCGCGTACCGTCTCGGTGACGCGCGCGACCAACGGCTCACGGTGATCGTTCAGATAGAAATGCCCTCCCGAATAGGTGTGCGTCCCAAGGAAGTTGTCCGTCAGCTGGGGCCAGCGGTCCAACTTGTGGCGCGCCACGACAGTGTCGTCCGACCCGCTGAAGACGGTCAGCGGCACCGGCAGAGGCGGTCCGAGAGTGTCCCGGTCCCAGCTGTCCGCCAGTCCCAGATCGCTGCGCATGAGCGGAGCGAACGCCTTCCACAGGTTGTCGTCGGTCAGCAGCCGCTCCGGAATGCCGCCCGTGCTCCCGAGCCAGTCACGCAACTCGGCGTCGGACCTCAGACTGTGGCTCAGCGGCGGCCCCACCGAACCCGGCTGCGGTGCGCGGAAGGACGACACCCCGAGCCAGAGGGGCAGTTCGCGTCCCTCCTCCGCGAGACGGCACGCGAACTCGTAGGCGACACGGGCACCCACACTGTGGCCGAAGAAGGCGAACGGCCGGTTCAGCAACGGTGTGAGCCCCTTGTCGAAGAAGGCCACGAGGTCGGCGCAGTCGCGGATGAGAGGGAGCGCCTGCGCGTTTCCCCGTCCCGGCGCGTCCAGCAGACAGATGTCCCAGTCCTCGGGGAAATGCCGCGTCCAGCCGCGGTAGAGCAGATGCGAGCCGCCCGCGTGGTGGAAGAAGAAGAGGCGCACCGCCGGGTCGTCGACGGGCCGGCGCCGGGTGACCGGGCCGAGCGGGCCTGCGGGTCTCACTCGCACCCTCCTCGTCGTCGGAGATTCGAGCCCTGCTTACGAGGGCGGGCCAGGTCCCTCACATCACCAACCCGCCGTCGATACCGAGGACTTGGCCGGTGATGTAGGAGGCCCGCTTGGACAGGAGGAACGAGACCAGATCGGCCACCTCGTCCGAGGTGCCGAACCGCGACAGCGGGATCTGGCCGAGATACTTCTTCCTGGCCCTGTCGGACACCTGAGCTGTCATCTCCGTCTCGATGAATCCCGGCGCCACGGTGTTGGCCCGGATGCCGAATCTGCCGTACTCCTTCGCCATGGCCATGGTGAAGCCGATGATCCCGGCCTTGGCGGCGGAGTAGTTGGTCTGACCGACACTTCCATGGACGCCGGCGATCGAGGACAGCGTCACCAGATTGCCCGCCCGACGGCTGACCATGCGCTCTATGGCGGGACGACAGATGTGATAGTTGCCGTCCAGATTGGTCGTCAGCACGTCGTTCCACTGTGCGTCCTCCATCGTCGCCAGCGGCTTGTCCCGGGTGATACCGGCTGCCGTCACCACGGCGTCGACCGGGCCGAGTTCGTCCTCCGTCGCCGCGAGAAAGGCACGGCTCTCGTCCGCGTCGGCGACATCGACCTGCTGGGCGAAGACCCGGGATCCGTAGTCGGCCGCCTCCATCTCGGTCAGCTTGGCGTCGTCGGAGCGGGAGCGATAGCAGAACGCGACATCGAATCCGTCCCGGGCCAGTCTGGTCACCACCGCCCGGCCGATTCCCCGGGAACCTCCGCTCACCAGGGCGATCTGCTTGCCGGTCACGCCACCGAACCTTCGGTCAGCAGGGAATCGACCAGATCGCGCAGTTCGGGAAGATTCTGGACGGACCCGATGGCGGAGTCCTTGACCGATATGCCGTAGCGCTGCTCCAGCCGGGACGATATCTCCAGCACCATCAGCGAGTCCATGTCGAGGTCCTCGGCGAAGTGGTCGCTGTCACCCACCTCTTCGGGTTCCAGTTCGAGCGACTCGGCCACGATCGTGCGCAGTTCCTCGACGTCCACTGCTGATTCCATTGCGGACTTTCCTTTCATTCGGTGTCTCCACCGGTCAGCAGAAGGGCGGCAGCCGCGTCATCGAAGTCGCCGCCTCCTGTGAATGCGAGCACTGCCTTGGTTCCGTGCGTCCGGATGTGAACGGCCGCGACGGCAACCTGAAGGACTCCCAGGGCGCCCGAGCAATCTCCCAGTCGAGCCGTGAGATCCAGGTTCCGTTCCGGCCCGGTGGAAGGCGGTTGTGCCGGAGCGCCGGTGAGGCGGAGTCCGACGGGGGCGGGAGCCAGGGATTCGATGTCCGCGACCGTGGGCGCGAGTTCGGCGCCACGGGTGTAGGCCGCCAGGCGCGCGTACACGCGCGGCTTATGTATGGAGGCGGGCGCGGCAACCCGTACGGACGCCTCGGCCGCCGATTCGAGCACCACGGCGCACGCCACGTCGGGGGCCGTGGTGCCGATCAGCTTGTCGACGTGTTCGGTGGCGGGTTCGACCCCGACCACGACCGCTCGGCGGCAGCGCCCCGCCTCGATCAGGTTCCGGGCCCAGTGCAGGGCGTCCAGACCGCTGGTGGCCCCGTTGCAGACGGTGAGGTTGGGTCCGCGCAGCCCGTAGCGGATGGCGACCCAGCCGGCGACGACATTGCTCGACGTCTGCGGCAGACCGAGGGGACTCAGCCCGATCACCGTCTCGCGGGAGATGGTGTCGGTGAAGTCGCAGACCGTCTGCAACGAGCCCAGGTTGGAGCTGACCACCACGGCGGTGGCGTCGCCCGACCCGAGAAGGCGCCCCTTCTCGTCAAGAAGGCCGGCGTCGGCGAGCGCCTGCTCGGCGGCGTACAGGGCGAGCCGTGAGGCGCGGTCCTTGTGCCGCATCTCGCGGCCCTTCAAGGCCGTCGCCGGATCGAAGAAGCCGTCCTCGGGCGGCCGGTCGGCGAGCAGGTCGCCCACGGACCGCAGCCCGGGTACGGCGAGCCCGACACCGGTGACCACGGTTTCCTTCAGTGCGGCGCCCGTCATCGCGGTGTCGGTCATGCCGCCGCCTCGACCAGCGCGACCGCGTTGATGCCGCCCAGGCCGAACGCGTTGATCTGCGCCGTCGTGATGTCGGCCGCGGCGGCCCCGCCACGGACCAGGCCGAGCCCGGCCGCCTCCTCGATGGGATCGGCGAGCCCGAGCACCGGCGGGACGGTGCTCCGCTCCATCGCCAGCACGGCGACGACCAGACTGAGCAGTCCGGACCCGCCGAGGGTGTGGCCCGTCATGGATTTGATGGCCGTCATCAAAGGGGCGCGGTCGCGGCCCGTACCCGCGAACACCTCGGAGAGGACGGCGGCCTCGGTCTCGTCGTTACGCGGCGTACCGCTGCCGTGCAGCATCACCAGGTCGATGTCCTCGGAGCTGACCCCGGCCCGCCGATGGGCGTCGAGAACCGCCGCGCGTACGCCGTCGGGGTCGGGCGCCGTGGCGTGCCGGGCGTCGCAGTTCATGCTGACGCCCGTCAGCCGGGCGGACGGACGCCGGTCGTGCGTCCCCGGACGCTGGAGGACGACCGCCACCGCCCCCTCGCCCATCAGCATGCCCTTGTGCGTCACGTCGAACGGCCGCAGTTCTTGCGGCGATTCGTTCTGCACCCGGTCCAGCATTCCGAAGGCGCTCTCGGTGATGGAGTCCGAGCCCGCGACCACGACCGTGTCGGTCATGCCGCCGTCGAGCATGTCGGTGGCCAGACCCAGTGCGTACAGCGAGGCGGAGCAGGCGTTGGCGAAGGTGTACGTGGAGACGGCCCCGAACGCCTCGCGCAGGGCGCCGCCGAAGTGGAGGTCGGAGGGGCGGACCGGAACACCCTCGGTCCACCACAGTTCCGTACTGCGCTGCTCCCGCAGCGTCGTACCGACGAGCACCGGCGTCCGGGAGAGGTCATCGGACAGACCCGCGTCGGCGAGAGCCTGCCGGACCGCGAGGATCAGCCACCTGGTCGCCCGCCAGGGCTCGTCGCGCGAACCGGCGCGGTCGTCGATCTCGTAGGCGTGGCGGGTGCGGTACTTGGTGCCGTCGAAGGCCCTGAGCGGGTTGCGCGTCTCCTGGCCGACGCAGAGCGCGTCGAATATCTGCCCAGGTGTGCGGCCGATGTTGGCGATCGCCCCTCTGCCGGTGATGTCCCAGGTCACGACTGACTCACCCGCTTCCGCAGCTGGAAGGAGGCCAGCTTTCCGGTGGAGGTGACCGGCAGCTTGTCGAGGAACTCCACCCGGGCCGGCCGCTTGAAGGGCGCCAGTTGACCTCGGATCGCGGCCGTGATGGACCGGCGGATCCGATCGGTGTCCGAACCGGGCTCGGCGACGGCGTACAGAACCGCCTGTTCGAGCCCGTGCGCGTCGGCCTGGCCCACCACCACGCACTCCCGGACGCCTTCGACGCTCCGTACCACCGCTTCGATCTCGCCGGGCGGGACCTTGTAGCCGCCCAGATTCAGCAGGTCGTCGGCCCGGCACAGATGCACCACGGTGCCGTCGGCGTTACGGGTCGCGATGTCGCCGGTGTACACACCGCCGTCGGCGAATGTGGCAGCCGCGGCGTCGGGCCTGCCTATGTAGCCGAGCGCGACCGTGGGGCCGCTGATGTGGAGACGGCCTTCGACGCCGTCGGCCACCGGGACACCTTCGGTGTCACGGATGGTCGCCCGCACCTCGGGCACGGGCAGTCCGATGGTCCCGGGCATCGGCCGGTCGGCGGGAGTGGCCACGACGATGTGCAGTACCTCCGTCGCACCGAGCCCGTTGATCAAATCGGCGGAGAAGGTCTCCTGGATGCGCTCGCTCAGGGCGGCGGGAAGGTGCTCGCCGGCGGCGACGCACAGCCGCACCGATTCCGTTCGGGGACCCCCGCCGGACGCGGTGGCGTCCGAGATCGCCGCGTACAGCCGCGGCACCGACCACATCACCGTCGGCCGGTGCTGGTCGAGCGCCGCCGTCACGGTGTGCAGGTCGACGCTGCCGCGCATGAGGACCGCCCGCGCACCGGCGGCGAGCGGGAAGAGCACCGTGCCGCCGAATCCGTAACCGAAGGACATACGCGCCGTGGAGAGGACCGTGTCGTCCTCGCGCAGCGCGAGGAGCGAGCCGAATCCGGCCAGGGCCGCCATGATGGCGCCCGCGCTGTGCCGAACTCCCTTGGGCAGGCCCGTACTTCCCGAGGTGTACTGGATCAGCGCCTCGCGGTCCGACGGCCATGGGACGGCCTCGCCCGTACCGCTGTCGGAGCTGTCGGGGCCGTCGGAGGCGTCCGCGCTGTTCGCGCTCTCCGCGCGGATGTCCTGGCCCGCGATCAGGCTTCGTTCCGAGAAGAGGGTTTCCAGGGCCCGTTGCCGCTTGGGCGCGGCATCGAGGTGGATCACACTCGCCTCGCAGTCGTCGGCGATGTACGCGATCTCCTCGTCGTTGAGGAGTGGACTGACGACGGCGGGCACCAATCCGTGCCACCACATGCCGAGGACGGCCGCGACCGTGGTGACGGAGTCGTCGGCGACGATCAGTCCGCGCGTGCCGGTGGGGGCGCCCTTCGTGGCGAGCGTTCGCGCGTACCGTACGACCGCGTCGTGCAGCCCTCGGTAGGAGACATCGCCGGAATCGGGGTCGGTGTACGCGATCCGCTCCCCACGTCCCTGGGCGAGGTGGGATCCCACCAACCGCTCGACCAGGCCGACGAGTTCGGGCGCTGTCTCCGGGCCGGTGTCCGGCGGATTGTTCAGTTTGCCCAGCAGGACGGCCGCGGAGTCTTCCACGCAGCGCATGGCCGCCGCGTCCACGGGGCTGAGCTTCACCTTGAATTCTTTCTCGACTCGGACGACGACCTCGGTCTTCTCCAGGGAATCGAGGCCGAGGTCTTCGAAAAAGAGAGCGTCGTCCTCGATGCTTGCTTCGTCCGTTTCAAGAACTTCGGCCACGATCGTCCGCAGCCTTTGCAGCGGCGTGCCGATATTCGCTATGTGGGACACAGGTGACACTCCCTCAAAATACTTCACTGGCCGAGGATGGCGAATCATCACTTGAGCACAGTTTTCAAAGCGGCGCGCCGAACTGCGGGCGGCCTTAACAAGCCATAATCGAACCAGCTCGATCGCTACCCTTGGACGCGGATTTCGCAAACGTCTAAAACTGGTCGGTCCAGCCGGGCGTCCGGCGATGGCGGACGGTGCTCATCGGGGCACCGACACGCGTAAGCCCATGCCCTCTTACCGCGCTAAAAAGGGAAATACCGGTGTGTGCGGTGATCACTCAGAGATGGCGGAAAACACTTTCCAGAACCGGGTCCCTGTCGGAGCACGGCCCCACCCCGCGCGTCCTGAAATCGTCTGACCGCGGTCCAGGGGGCAGTGGCCCCTGTCGGGCCGAGTGATGACGTTTCGAGCCTGGACCTGAATATGAAGAGGCCGGCCGGAATTGCTTCATGTTTCAGCTAAATGAAATCGGCACTCACTGTCCGCACGGCAAGGGGCGCATGATGCCGGTCCTCGGTTCATTGAACGAATTCCGCTGGATGGGTCCGAGATCTCGGACTAGAGTCAGAGAATGGATGCGGCACAGATCAGACAGGTACGGCGGTTCAACCGCACCGTCACCGAACGCGTGGGTGTGCTCCACGACCACTTCCTCGGCGGCGCCCGGCCCATCGGCGCTGCCCGGCTGCTCTGGGAGATCGGCGAGGAGGGGCAGGACGTACGGCACCTGCGAGCGCGCCTCGGACTCGACTCGGGATACATCAGCAGGCTGCTGCGCTCGCTGGAGAACGACGGCCTGGTGACGGTGGAGCCGCAGCCCCGCGACAGACGGGTGCGCACCGCGCGGCTCACCGGCGCGGGACGGGCGGAGCGCGCCGTACTGGACGGCCGGAGCGACGACCTGGCCGGCTCGCTGCTGGAACCGCTCAACACCGCGCAGCGCACCCGGCTCGTCGCAGCCATGGCCGAGGTTGACCGGCTGCTGACCGCGGCGACCGTCACGGTGGAAGCCGTCGACCCCGGCCACCCCGATGCCGAGCACTGCCTGCGGTCCTACTTCACGGAGCTGCGGGAGCGGTTCGAGTCCGGCTTCGATCCCGTACGGAGCCTGCTGCCCGACGCGGGTGAACTCCGGCCGCCGCGCGGTCTGTTCCTCGTCGCCAGGTTGCACGGTGAGCCCGTCGGCTGCGCGGGTCTGAAGCTGCCGGCGGGGGCCCCGGCCGAGATCAAGCGCATGTGGGTGGCGCCCGAGGCCCGTGGCCTGGGCCTCGGCCGCCGCTTCCTCGCCGAACTGGAGGCACGGGCCGCCGAGCACGGCCGCGAGGTACTGCGCCTGGACACCAACAGGACGCTGAGCGCGGCGATCGGCCTCTACCACTCCTGCGGTTTCGAGGAGGTCGCCGCTTTCAACGACGAGCCGTACGCCCACCACTGGTTCGAGAAGCGGATCGCCGCACCGGAGCCGGGGTGAGCGCCCCGGGCCACCCGGCCACCGGGTCCACCTGGGTGCTCAGCGGCTCACGGCGGTCTCGCGGTCCACGCGCGACAGCTTCTCGGGGTTGCGCACGGCATAGAGCCCGGTGATCAGGCCCTCGTCGATGTGCGCCGCCAGGACGGTGTCGATCCGCTCGCCCAGTCGCAGAATGAGCGCCGGATAGCCGTTCACCTGTACCGGCTGGAGCACGATTCCCGCGTCGAGCCTGCCCAGCACATGGGCCACCCGGTCGGCGCCCACCACGGGCGCCAGCGCGGCCTGGACGATCCCGCCGCCGTCGGTCAGCAGGACGATGTCCGGCGCGATCATGTCCAGCAGACGCCGCAGATCGCCCGCCTCGACCGCCTGCTGGAAAGCCGCGAGCGCGCCGCGGGTCTCGGCCGGGGCGACGGTCTCGTGTGGCCGGCGCGCCGCGACGTGGGCGCGCGCCCGGTGGGCGATCTGGCGGACGGCGACCGGGCTCGTGTCGACGGCTTCGGCGATGTCGTCGTAGTCGAGAGCGAACACGTCGCGCAGCACGAACACCGCCCGCTCGGTCGGATCGAGTGTCTCCAGGACCAGCAGCATCGCCATCGACACGCTGTCGGCCAGCTCCACGTCATCGGCGACGTCGGGCGTGGTCAGCAGCGGTTCCGGCAGCCAGGGCCCGACGTACGACTCCTTGCGCCGCCGCAGCGCGCGGAGCCGGTTCAGCGCCTGGCGCGTGGCGATCCGGACCAGATGGGCGCGCTTCTCCCGGACCGCGTCGAAGTCGACGTCCGCCCAGCGAAGCCAGGTCTCCTGAAGGACGTCCTCGGCGTCGGCGGCCGAGCCGAGCATCTCGTAGGCGACGGTGAACAGCAGATTGCGGTGGGTGACGAACGCCTCGGTCGCGGGGTCCACGCTGTCCTCACGCGTGAGATGCCCGGCTGTGCCTGTCGTCCGGTCGCTGCGCTTGTCCATAGTCGGCTCCCGTCTGCTCGCTCTGGGCCGTGTCACGCACAAGACGCCGCTCCCGACCGTCTTGTGACACCCAGGACCGGTGGCCTACGTCACATCGCCAGGCTGTCACAGGGACCGGGCGGGCGGCATCTCGTGGTCGCCGCACGCCCGACGGACGAGGCGCCCGGCACCCGGCCCGACCAGTGAGGACGCGGCTATGGAACCCCGTAGGAACCCGTTCGCCAACGAGCCCGGTGACTCCGCCGCCGTCGTGGGCCGACCCGGGCACAGGTAAATCCATCGAGTTGGGTTGGTCAATACGCTTCAGGGCCCCGACGGAGCTGCGGGGAATTGGCCACTGGGTGACCAGGGCGCGTCCGTCGTAGCTGGCCGGAAAGCCTCTCTCGGCGATCGCCACTTCTCCGGCCTTGTGATGAAGCGGGAGCCGCCACACTGTTCCTCTTCAGAGTTTGTCCAGCATATTGACAAACTTCCGCACCGGTTCTTACGTTCACCCGCGAGCGCCGCCCCGCCCCGGTCCCACCGCCCGACCGTGCCCCCCGACTGCCCCGCATCCGCTCGCAGCAACAGGAGACCCCTTCATGCACGACGACCGGAAGCTGGTCGAAGCACGTCTGGAACGCGTCCTCAAGGAACGCATCCGGCCGGCCGTCCACCCCGTCACCACACCTCTGGCCGTGGCGATCTGGTCCACCGCGGGCGAGCCCGTCCCCGTGGCCGATGGGCTGACGGCACCGACCACCCCGATCGCCCCCGGCACTCCATGGGGCCTGCCGTGGGGCACCAGCTGGTTCAAGGTCACCGGTACCGTCCCCGCCGAGTGGGCGGGCCGTACCGTCGAGGCCGTACTCGACCTCGGATTCACCCCGCGGACCCCGGGGTTCCAGTGCGAGGGCCTCGTCCGTCTGCCCGACGGCACCCCGGTCAAGGGGCTCCACCCGCGTAACGCGTACGTCCGCGTCGGCTCACCGGTGGCCGGCGGGGAGCAGGTCCACTGGCGCGTCGAGGCCGCATCCAACCCCGATCTCGGCGCGAGCGGGGTGCCCTTCAGGTCGACGCCGATGGGCGAGCGGGCGACCGCGGGCGAGGCGCTCCAGTATGTGCTCGGCGAGATGCGGCTGGCCGTCTTCGACGAGACGGTGTGGAACCTGGTCATGGATCTGGAAGTCCTCGGCGAGCTCATGGCGGAGCTCCCGCTCGACGGGGCGCGCCGCTGGGAGATCCTGCGCGCGGTCGGCCGCGCGCTGGACGCCGTCGACCTCCAGGACGTGAACGGCACGGCCGGGGCCGCACGTGACGAACTCGCCGGAGTGCTGGCCGCGCCCGCGGCCCCTGCGGCGCACCGCATCAGCGCTGTCGGGCATGCCCACATCGACTCCGCCTGGCTGTGGCCGCTGCGCGAGACGGTCCGCAAGGTGGCCCGTACCGCCGCGAACATGACGGCGCTCATCGACGAGGACCCCGGCTTCGTCTTCACCATGTCGCAGGCCCAGCAGTACGCCTGGATCAAGGAGCACCGGCCGCAGGTGTACACCCGGGTCAAAAAGGCAGTCGCGGACGGCAGATTCGTACCGGCCGGCGGGATGTGGGTGGAGTCCGACACCAACATGCCGGGGTCCGAGGCGATGGCCCGTCAGTTCGTCCACGGCAAGCGCTTCTTCATGGAGGAGTTCGGCGTCGAGAACGACGAGGCGTGGCTGCCGGACACCTTCGGCTTCGCGGCGGGCCTGCCGCAGATCATCAAGGCGGCCGGTGCCACGCGGCTGCTCACCCAGAAGATCTCATGGAGCAGGACCGACACCTTCCCGCACCACACGTTCTCCTGGGTGGGCATCGACGGCACCCGTATCTTCACGCACTTCCCGCCCGTCGACTCGTACAACTGCGACATGACGGGTCGTCAGATAGCCCACGCGGCAAGGAACTTCAAGGAGAAGGGGGTCGCCACCCGCTCGCTCGCGCCGACCGGGTACGGGGACGGCGGGGGCGGGACCACTCGCGAGATGGTCGCCAAGGCGGCACGGATGCGGAGTCTGGAGTGCGCGGCACGGGTCGAGTGGGAGGCCCCCGCCGACTTCTTCGCCAAGGCCGAGGCCGAATACCCCGAGCCGCCCGTCTGGGTCGGTGAGCTCTACCTCGAACTGCACCGCGCCACGCTCACCAGCCAGGCGGGCACCAAGCGCGGCAACCGCCGAAGCGAATCGCTGCTCGCGGAGGCCGAGCTGTGGGCCACGACAGCGGCGGCGCGCACTCAGCTTCCGTACCCCTACGAGGAGTTGGACCGGATCTGGAAGACGGTGCTGCTGCACCAGTTCCACGACATCCTGCCGGGCTCCTCCATCGCCTGGGTGCACCGCGAGGCGCGCGAGACGTACGCGCGTATCGCCGGGGAGCTGGAAGCCATCATCGCGGGCGCGCAGCGAGCGCTCGCCGGTGACGCCTCCGGTGGCAGCGAACTCGCCTTCAACTCGACCCCGCACAGGCGCCGTTCGGTCCCGGCCGGAGGCGCGTCGGCGCTGACCGCGCAAGGCCCCGACACCGTGTCTCCCGTCCCGCGCGAGGGAGGCGGCTACCTCCTCGACAACGGCCTGCTGCACGTCGAGATCGACGGCCGCGGCCTCGTGGTCTCCGCGTACGACCGCGTCGCGGACCGGGAGGCGATAGCAGCGGGACAGCCGGCCAATCTTCTCCAGCTCCATCCCGACTTCCCCAACCAGTGGGACGCGTGGGACGTCGACGCCTTCTACCGGAACGTCGGCAGCGACCTCACCGAGGTGCGCGCGCTGAGCGTGGACGGCGCCTCGGTGCGCGTCGAGCGGGCCTTCGGGGCGTCGCGCGTCATCCAGCTGCTGTCCGTACCGGCGGACGCCAAACGGCTCGACATCGACACCGAGGTGGACTGGCACGAGACCGAGCGCTTCCTCAAGCTGGCCTTCCCGCTGGATGTGAAGGCCGACCGCTACGCCTCCGAGACCCAGTTCGGCCATGTGTACCGGCCCACCCACCAGAACACGAGCTGGGAGTGGGCCAAGTTCGAGGCCTGCAACCACCGTTTCGTACACGTCGACGAACCGGGCTGGGGCGTCGCGATCGTCAACGACGCGACGTACGGCCACGACGTGACCCGCACGGTGCGGACCGGCACCGACGCGGGCACGACGACCACTGTGCGCGCGTCGCTGCTGCGGGCGCCCCGCTACCCGGACCCCGAGACCGACCAGGGTGTGCACCGGTTCCGGCACGCCCTCGTGCCGGGCGCCACCATCGGCGACGCCGTCCGCGAGGGCCACCGCGCCCAGCTGCCCGAGCGCCGGGTCACCGGATCCGCCGCGGAGGTCGCGCCACTGGTGAGCGTCGACAACGACGCCGCCGTGGTCAGCGCGGTGAAGCTGGCCGACGACCGCAGTGGCGACCTGGTGGTACGGCTCTACGAGGCGCACGGCGGCCGGGCCCGCGCCACCGTCCGTATCGACTCCTGCGCCACCGACCGGGCCGTCCTCACGGATCTCCTCGAACGCCCGCTCCCGGACACCGAACCGCCGACGGCGGTCGACGGCGGTGTCGTACTGGCCCTGCGCCCGTTCCAGCTGGTGACTCTGCGGCTGCCACGCGCCTGACCTGCCGGATGTACGTCGCTGCCACGAAGGATTACCTGATGGCGCCTGGCGCCCGGCTGGGACGGTGGTACCGGCAACCAGTGGCAGGGCGCGGCCGACTACGCGACGCGCATCATCAGCATGGGAGACCCGCACCTCGTGACACGCACCCCCGCAGAGGACCGCGCCCACTGGGAGCGGACCGCCGACCGGCTGCTGCTCGCCGTCCGGCCGTACGCAACCGACGGGCACGCCCTGATCCAACTGCCCGGCATCCCGAGCCGCAGCGGCGTACGCAGCGACGGCCTGGAGGGCTTCGCCCGCACCTTCCTCCTGGCCGGCTTCCGGCTGACGGGAGCGGGCGGAGCCGATCCGCACGATCTCGCCGGGTGGTACGCGGCCGGGCTGGCAGCCGGCACCGATCCCGACAGCCCGGAGCGCTGGCCCACCTTCGCCGAGTGCGACCAGGCCAAGGTCGAAGCCGCCTCCATCGCGCTCGCGCTGCACGAGACGCGGCCCTGGATCTGGGACCGCCTCGACGACACGGTCAGAAGCCGGGTCCTCGACTGGCTCGCGCCGATGGTCGGTGCGCCGATGCACGGCAACAACTGGATCTGGTTCCAGGGCGTCACTGAAGCCTTCGCCCGCACGGCCGGGGGGCGGTGGAGCCAACAGGACCTCGACCGAGTGATCGCGCTGACCGACGGCTGGTACGCGGGCGACGGCTGGTACTCCGACGGGCTCAGCGGCGGCGAGCACCGCAACTTCGACCACTACAACGGCTGGGCCATGCACCTGTACCCGCTGTGGTTCTGCCGCGTCCTCGGCGACGCCGCGCCCGTTGGGCTCCTCGACCGCTACCGGGACCGGCTGCGCCGTTTCCTGGCCGACCAGCGGCTCCTGGTCGGGGCCAACGGCTCGCCGCTCGTCCAGGGGCGCTCCCTCACCTACCGGCACGCCGCACTCGCCTCGGTATGGACGGGCGCCCTGTTCGACGCCACGCCCCTGGTGCCGGGGGAGACCCGGGGGCTCGCGAACCGCATGCTCGGCCACTTCACCGCCCACGGCGCCACCGACGTGGACGGCCTGCTCACCCTCGGCTGGCACCGGCCCTACCGCGGCATCCTTCAGGTCTACTCGGGGCCCGCGTCGCCGTACTGGGCGAGCAAGGGCTTTATCGGCCTCGCGCTGCCGCCCCAGCACCCGGTCTGGACCGAGGAGGAGCGTCAACTGGGCGTCGAGCGGGGCGACTTCACCCGTACGCTGGCCGCGCCGGGCTGGCTTGTCTCCGGTACCGCGTCCGACGGGGTCGTACGCGTCGTCAACCATGGCGGCGACCACACCGATCCGGCCCGCCCGCACGCGGACGACCCCTGCTACGCCCGGTTCGCCTACTCGACGCACACCGCACCCGAGACGCCCGGTGACCCCACGGCGGGGCCGCCGGGTGCCTGCGCCGGCGCAGACCCGCTCGACAACGCGGTCGTCCTGCTCGACGCGGAGGGGCGCGCCTCCCACCGGCGGCCGGCGACCAGGGTCTCGGTGGACGGTGCCACCGCCGTCTCGCGCTCCCGCGCGCACTGGCCCGAGGACGCGACTTGGGACCCGTTCGGCAGCCCCGACACCCGCTGCACGCTCGGCCCCTGGATCACGGTCGGCTCCGCGTTGCGGGGGTCGGTCGAGGTGCGGGCCGTACGGGTCGACGGCGATCCCGGGGCCGGGCATGTGCTGCGTATCGGCGGCTGGGCGCTCGCCGTCGATCCGCGCTTCGCGGACACGTCGGTCGTGGCGGAGGGCGGGAGCGCCCGGGTCGAGGGCGCCGACGGGCTGGTCTCCGTCGTCGTCGGCGCGCGCGGGCTGCCCCACGCGTCCGTCGTGGCGGGCACCGACAGCAATGCCATCGGGGCCGCGTCCGCCACCCCCGTCGTCCGGACCGAAGGCCATGTCGCCCACGGCACCGCCCATATCGCTCTCGTCCATCTCGGCGGCGCGGACCCGGCCGCCCTGCCCCTGGTCACCACCCGCGCCGATGACACGACCCTGCTCGTCGATGTGACCTGGCCGGACGGCGTACGGGACACCGTCCGGCTCCCGGCTCCGGACGGTGACTCCGCCTCCGAGTCCGGCCTCGATTCCGACTCCGGCTCCGAGCCCGGCCTCGGCGAGCACCACGCCGCGTACGGCCTTCGGAAGGACCCGCACCGTGCATGACGACCGCCGGATCATCGAGACCCGGATCCGGAAGCTCCTCGACCGGGTGATCCGCCCCGCGCTCTACAGCGCCGCGCGCCCCCTCACCCTGAGCGCCTGGCAGGTCCGACGGCGAACCTGTCCCCGTGGCCGACGCGCTGCGCGCCGCCTACGAGCCCTTCACACTCCGGAACGGGAGAGTGCCGAGATCCAGTTCGGCCATGTGCAGCGCCCCACGCACGAGAACACGAGCTGGGACGCGGCCCGCTTCGAACTGTGGGCGCACCACTGGGTGCACGTCGGCGAGCGGCACTGGGGTGCCGCCCTGCTCAACGACTCCACTGCGACCCGCCCGTGCGCGGGCCCAGGCCCTCATCGAGGTCGACACCACGGATGTGGTCGTGGAGTCGGTGAAGCTCGCGGACGACCGCAGCGGCGATGCCGTCGTCCGACTGTACGAAGCGTGCGGCGGAGCGGTCTCGGCTCGCCTGTCCGCGGGGTTCCCCCTCGCCACCGTCCACGACTGCGACCTGTCGGAGCGGCCGGACCAGCCGGCAGCTGTCTCCGGTGAAGGGTCCGTGGACCTCAGGTTCCGGCCCTTCCAGATCCGCACCCTGCGTCTCGCCCTGCCGTCGCAGCGGCCGGAACAGCTGATCCGTCGGGCGGTTGAGCACGGTCCGTCCGGCGCGCCGCCCGCGTCGTACCATTTTCCATCGATCTGTTGCCCTCGGAGCGGCGGCGGCGCGGCACCGCCGCGGCCCCGAGACTGGAAGAGGAACGTTGAGCACCCACACGGTGAGACCCGAGAAGCACACGATCCGGCGCGGCACCAACCTGCCGCGCATGGGGGACTTCAACGAGTCCGTGATCATGGACGCCATTCGCCGGCATCCGGCGGGCCTGAGCCGGGTCGAACTCGCGCAGGCCACCGGCCTGTCCGCGCAGACGGTCTCGAACATCACCCGTCGGCTGCTCGACCAGGGCGTGGCCCGTGAATCGGGGAAGCAGAACACCGGCAGCGGCAAACCCCGCACCCTCCTCGAAATCGTCCCGACCTCTCGCTACGCCGTGGGAATCCATCTCGACCCCGCCGTGATCACCTGCGTGCTGGTGGACCTGCTCGGCACCGTCGTGGGCCATCGCAGCCAGCGCACGCCGAGCGGCGGCGACACCGACGGGACCGTCGCGGACATGGCCGCCTCCGTGCGCTCGCTGGTGGCCGAGTCGGGGATCGACGAGGAGCGGGTACTGGGCCTGGGCATCGCCGCGCCGGGGCCGATAGACGCGTCCGCCGGCTGGGTGGTCGACCCGCCTGAGCTGCCCGCCTGGGGGCGCTACCCGCTGCGCGACCGCCTCAGCGAGGCGACCGGACTTCCGGCGCTCCTCGACAAGGACGTCACGGCCGCCGTCGTCGCCGAGCGCTGGGCGGGGGCCGCCACCGAAAGCCGCAACCTGCTCTTCTTCTACCTCGGCACCGGCTCCGGGATGGGGCTGGTGGTCGAGGACACCGTGCTGCGCGGCGTCTCCGGGAACGCGGGCGAGGTCGGCGGACTCGGCGCGGCCTGCTCCACGCGGACGCTCGTCGACGAGGCCATCGCGCTGGGCGTTCTCGGCGGCGAGTACACGGTGCTGGATCCGGCCGATGCCCAGCGCGGTCTTGAGCGGCTGGCGGCGCTCGCCGCCGATGGGGACACCCAGGCGGACGGCATCATCGAGCGCCTCGCCATCCGCATCGGCCGCGGAGTCTGCGCGGCGGGGACGCTCCTGGACGTCGACACCATCGTCTTCGGCGGCCCGACCTGGCTCCTGCTCGCCCACCGCCTCCTCGCGACGATCGAGCCGATGGTCGCCCGGTCCCCGTTCGTCAGGGCGACCCACCCGACGACGGTCGTCTCAACCACGCTGGGCGAGAACGTGGCGGCGGTGGGAGCGGCGTCCCTGGTCCTGGACCAGGCACTCTCGGCCCAGCCGAGGTCCTTGCTGCTGGGGTGAACCGGGGCCGGACCGGTTGGTGTGCCGGGCGTGCTCAGTCGAACCATCCCTGAGGACGCGGCGAGAGATTGCGCCAGACGTGCTTCGCCTCCTGGTACTCGGCCAGCCCGGCCGGACCCAGTTCGCGCCCGGAGCCCGACTGCTTCCTCCCGCCCCATTCGGCCTGCGGCACGTACGGATGGAAGTCGTTGATCCATACGGTGCCGGCCCGCAGGCGCGACGCCACGCGCTGCCCGCGCCCCACGTCCTGCGACCAGACCGCCCCGGTCAGGCCGTAGACGGTGTCGTTGGCGAGCGCGACCGCCTCGTCCTCGTCCCTGAACCGCTCGACGGTGAGAACGGGACCGAACGACTCGTCACGCACCACCGACATCCCCGGAGCGCAGTCGTCCAGCACGGTCGGCGGGTAGAAGAACCCGTTGCGCAGCTCCGGGTCGCCGGGCCGCTTTCCGCCGCAGCGCAGTACGGCGCCTTCGGCGAGCCCGGCGGCCACATACGCCTCGACCTTGTCGCGGTGCGCCGCGGAGATCAGCGGTCCGGTGCGGGCGTGTTCGTCGAACGGGCCGCCCATCGGGATCCTTTTCGCCCGCCGCACCAGCTCGTCCACGAACCTGTCGTGCGAGTCGTCCTGGACCAGCAGCCGCGCGCCGGCCGAGCAGACCTGCCCGGAGTGCAGGAACACCGCCGTCAGCGCGTAGTCGACGGCGCTGTCGAAGTCCGCGTCCGCGAAGACGATGTTGGGATTCTTGCCGCCGAGTTCCAGGGCGACCTTCTTCACCGTCGGCGCCGCTGCAGCCATGACGCGGCGGCCCGTGGCCAGTCCGCCGGTGAACGACACCATGTCGACACGCGGGTCCTCGGTGAGTGGCGCGCCGGCGGTGGCACCGGCGCCGAGAACGAGATTCGCCACGCCGTCGGGCAGCCCGGCCTCCGTCAGCAGCCGCATCAGCATGATCGCCGTGTGGGGGGTCAGCTCACTCGGCTTGAGAACGAACGTGTTGCCCGCGCCGAGCGCCGGAGCCACTTTCCAGGAGGCCTGTAGCAGCGGGTAGTTCCACGGGGTGATCAGCGCGCAGACGCCGACCGGTTCGTGCACGACGCGGCTGTCGACGCCGGGGGCGCCGGTGTCGACGATCCGTCCGGTGCCGCCGGCGGCCGTCAGACTGCCGAAGTAGCGGAAGCAGTTCGCGACGTCGTCCATGTCGTACTCGCTCTCGACGAGCCGCTTCCCGGTGTCCAGGGACTCGGCCTGCGCGAGGGCGGCCTTGTCCCGCTCCAGCAGCTCGGCGACGCGCAGCAGCAGCCTGCCCCGATCGGCGGTCGGCGTGGCGGGCCAGGGGCCGCGGTCGAAGGCGTCACGGGCGGCTTCGACCGCGGCGGCCGCGTCCCTGGGGCCTGCCTCGTCCACGGTGGCGACGAGCGTGCCGTCCGCCGGGCAGCGGATCTCGCGGACCTGACCGCCGACGGCGGTGGTCCACTTGCCACCGATGAACAGCTCCGGCATGGCGGACTCCTCGGGATCGGTTGAGTGGGCACCGCGAGGGTCGACTGTGGTGCTCTCTCAACAGACAGTAAGGAGCCGAGGCGGCGCCCGCCTTCTGGAAGGCGCTGCGGGGCCGGCGCTCAGGGGCGACCTGGCTGGGGTCCGGGCTCCGGGCCGAGGCCCGCCAGGGCCGACGCCGGGTCCGGGGCCGGTGGGCCGGCGGGGGACCAGCGGGAGCGGACCTTGCGGTACGGCCACCAGCGGCCGTCGCGGCCGTAGCGGAGCTGGGTGTCCGCTCCCACCACCGTCCAGCGGCCCGCCGCCCCCGCCCGCAGTCGCGGGCCTTCGCCGCCCTCCCAGGCCCCCGCCAGATCGGCCTTCGCGCGCGCCAGCGCCTCGGGTTCCGGCTGCCACTCGTCCTCCAGTACGGCGAGAGCCGCCGCACCCCCGTGGCGCCAGGCCTCCACCGCCAGCTCCAGCTCCGCGCGCTGTCGGCCCGTGCCCCCGGCGAGCCGCATCGCTGTCAGCGGATCGGCGGACGAGGCCGCCAGCCGGACCGCGTCCTGACCGGGCGTCAACTCCATTTCGAGCGGCTGCCGTTCGTGCCCCGAGGACAGCGCATCGATCAGCAGCCGCAGCGCGCGCGACGCCGCGTCCGCCGCCAGGAACTCCAGGGCGTCCGCGTCGATCCCCGGTGGTGGCTCCGCCTCCGTGTCGAGGGACGGCGGCAGGCCGGGCTCCTCCGGGACCGGCGGGGGAGGCGGCAGCGGAGGGAGGATGTCCCGCGCCGCGAACGCCTCGTCCGCGCGTACGCCCTCCGGCTCCTCAACGGTGCCCGTGTCCGCGCCCTCGGCCGGATTCCGCCGGGTCCGCGCGGCCCGCGCCGAACGTACCTGCAACTCGTCGAGCAGTTGGCGCTCGCCCCGGCCGCGCATCAGTAGGAGGACGAAGGGATCCTCGTCCAACAGGCGCGCCACCTGGTAGCACAGCGCCGCCGTGTGCGGGCAGAGATCCCACGCGTCGCAGGCGCACTCCGGCTCCAGGTCGCCGATGCCGGGCAGCAGTTCGACCCCGGCTCCCGCCGCGTCCTCCACAAGATGCGGCGGCATGTCACGGTCCAGCAGCGCGGCGATGTGGCCCGCTCGCTCGACCGCCATGTCGAGGAACTGGTCCCACTCCTCCGTACTGAGCTGCTGCAACAGCACATCGCTGCGCTGCGCCGTGCCGTCCCTGTCCCGTACGACGGCCGTGATCCGCCCGGGTCGTACGGAAACCGCCCCGACCGCCCCGTCACGGGCCTGCTTGCGGCCCTTCTTGAGCTGGAGCGAGTCCAGCGCCGAGTCCTCCAGCGCCTTCAGCCACGCCCGCCCCCACCAGGTCTCCGCGAAGGCGCGGCCCCGCGCGGGCGGCAGGGCGGCGAAGGTGCGCTCGCTCCCGCCGTCCGTACCGCGACCGCCGCCACCACTGCCGGCTCCGGTCATCGCGCACTCCCTCGCAGCTCGACCAGGTCGGCCAGCTCGTCGTCGGTCAGTTCGGTCAGTGCCGCCTCGCCGCCGGCGCCGAGGACGGAGTCCGCCAGCTGCTGCTTGCGCGCCAGCATGTCGGCGATCCGGTCCTCGATCGTGCCCTCGGCGATCATGCGGTGCACCTGCACCGGCCGGCTCTGGCCGATGCGGTACGCGCGGTCCGTCGCCTGCGCCTCGACGGCCGGGTTCCACCAGCGGTCGAAGTGCACGACATGCTCGGCGCGGGTCAGATTGAGCCCCGTGCCCGCCGCCTTCAACGACAGCAGGAACACCGGCACTTCACCCTCCTGGAACCGCCGCACCATGGCCTCGCGCTGCTGCACCGGTGTGCCGCCGTGCAGGAACTGCGCCGGGACGCCGCGCGCGGCCAGATGCTGTTCGAGGAGCCGCGCCATCTGTACGTACTGCGTGAAGACGAGCACGCTCGCCTCCTCCGCGAGGATCGTGTCGAGCAGTTCGTCGAGCAGCTCGACCTTCCCCGAACGCCCCGCGACGCGCGGCGATTCGCCCTCCTTGAGGAACTGCGCGGGGTGGTTGCAGATCTGCTTGAGCGACGTCAGCAGCTTCATGACGAGGCCACGGCGTTCCATGCCGTCGGCGGCCTGGATCGCCGCGAGGGTTTCGCGTACGACGGCCTCGTAGAGCCCCGCCTGCTCGGTGGTGAGGGACACCGCGCGGTCGGTCTCTGTCTTCGGCGGCAGCTCCGGCGCGATGCCCGGGTCCGACTTGCGGCGGCGCAGCAGGAACGGCCGTACCAGCGCGGACAGCCGCTCCGCCGCCCCCGGGTCGCCTCCTTCGACCGCCTGCGCGTAGCGCGTACGGAAGGTGGCGAGCCGGCCGAGGAGACCGGGTGTCGTCCAGTCGAGGATCGCCCACAGTTCGGAGAGGTTGTTCTCCACGGGGGTGCCGGACAGGGCGACCCGCGCCTTGGCGCCGATCGTGCGCAACTGGCCGGCCGTCGCGGAGTACGGATTCTTCACGTGCTGCGCCTCGTCGGCGACGACCATGCCCCACTCGACGCCCGCGAGTCTCCGCGCGTCCAGGCGCATCGTGCCGTACGTCGTGAGGACGAACTCGCCGTCCGCGAGGGCGTCCAGGCCGCGCGACGCGCCGTGGAAGCGGCGCACCGGTGTGCCGGGTGCGAACCGCTCGATCTCGCGCTGCCAGTTGCCCATCAGCGACGTCGGGCAGATCACGAGGGTGGGGCCCGCCGCCGACTCGTCGCTCTGGCGGTGCAGATGGAGCGCGATGACCGTGATGGTCTTGCCGAGGCCCATGTCGTCGGCGAGACAGCCCCCCAGACCGAGCGACGTCATCCGGTGCAGCCAGTTGAGGCCGCGCAGCTGGTAGTCGCGCAGCGTCGCCGCGAGGGCCGCCGGCTGGCCGATCTCCTGGTCCGTTCCCTCCGGGTCGGCGAGCCGGTCGCGCAGCGCCGCGAGCCAGCCCGAGGCCTGCACCTCGACACGCCGTCCGTCCACCTCGGCCGACCCGGTGAGGACGGCTCCGAGGGCGTCGACCGGGGTGAGCTTGCGGTCCTGGCTCTCCCGGGCGCGCCGGGCCTCCTCGGGGTCGATGAGAACCCACTGGTCGCGCAGCCGCACGACCGGGCGTGTCGCCTCGGCGAGCCGGTCCAGCTCGGCGCGGGTGAGTTCCTGGTCGCCCAGCGCGAACCGCCAGTTGAAGGCGAGCAGAGCGTCGGCGGACAGGAAGGACGGCAGGCCCGAACCGGCCTGGTCGAAGGCTCCGCCCCCGCGCGTGTCGTCCCCGGCACCGGCGGCTCCGTCCGGCGTGTCGCCGGGCGGACCGATGACGGCGCGCGCCGTCAGCTTGCGCGCCAGCGCCTTCGGCCAGTGCACCTGGACCCCGGTGGCGGCCAGCGCGCGGGAGGCCTCTCCGAGCAGCTCGGTCACCTCCTCGTCGGCGAGGTCGATCGCGTCGGGCACCGTGGCCGACAGGAGCGGGGTCAGCGGCGGCCAGGCGCGCGCGGCCCGCCTGAGGGCCAGCAGGGCGTCCATCCGGGCCCGGGGGCCGAAGGCCTCGCCCGAGCCGCCAACGGCCCCCGTACCGGCCCATACCTCGCCCGCGTCGGCGACGACCGTCGGATCGCTGACGCTGTGCATCTGTAGGACGGCGCGGAACGCCGCAGCCGATCCCGAAGCGTCGCCGTCGGGGGAGCCGCCCTCAGTAGAGGCGTCGTCGGGTACGGCGGCCAGACCGGGCAGCTCGACCCGGAGCGACAGCCGTACGCCCGCGTCGTGACCGGCGGCCACGTCGGCGGCCCAGCCGCGCAGTTCGGGCAGCCGGTGGGGCTCGGGCGCGGCGAATGCGGGAGATCCGGACGCCATCGGCGCGGCGGGCGTCCGTACGAGCGAGTCGGCGACCGCGTCGAGGAACCGCCGCAGCATCCGTTCGGGCTCGGGGAGCAGCAGTGGTCCCGTCGCTCTCGCGTCGAGCGGTACGGCGTGGGCACCGGGCGGCATCGAGGCGGCGAGCGCGCGGATGCGCTCCAGATCCTCGGCGACGACGGGCCCGGCCCGCCAGGCGTCATGACCCGCCGCGGAGAGGCCGGGCAACAGCCTGCCACGCGCGGCGAGTTGCAGGGCCAGCAGCGACGCGGCGCCCCAGAAGGCCACCGCGGCCGAGGCGTGCGCGACGGCCCTGGCACGAGTCAGCACGGGCAGCGCGTCCCGTACGGGCAGCGACACCGCCGGAACCGTACGCGGGCGCACGTCGTCGCCGACGACGGTCAGTTCCTCGGCGGACCGGTCGGGGAGCGCGGCGCCGTCCGGGTGCCAGAAGGCGATCCGGCCGACTCTGGCCGGGTCGGCGGGCAGGAACAGGGCGTCGCAGCGGGCGAGTTCGGCGATCTGGGAGGGCGTAGCCGCAGGGGGCCTGTATACGGCGATGACACGTTCCTCAAGTTTGACTAGTGAAGGTGCAGCGGCTGAGGGTACCTCGCCCCGGGCGCCCGCGGACCGCCCCGCACGGTGACAAGAATCATGGGCCACATAGGGGTGTAGGCAGCACCACCCCCTAGGTCGGGAATAGCCCCCCATCGCCTCGGGGTGTTGGCCGCATGGCTTTGGAGGCCCAACTCCGCGTAGCTTTCTCCCGGTCGGCGCGATCAAGCTGTGATCGCGCCACTCGAACGGCCTCACACGCCTGCCATTTTCCACCTCAACGATCTACACGATCGTCGGCCTACAGACCGGAGACCGACATGCCCCAGGCCCCCGCAGAAGTCGCGGAGACCACCACCCCCGGCCCGGCGGCCGCCCGCACAGGCGGCAGCGACTTCGCGCCCCTTCTGCGGACGGTCAGGGAGAAGGGACTCCTCGAACGGCGGACCGGCTGGTACGCCCGCGACATCGCCGTCAACCTGATCGAACTGGCGGCGATCGTGACCGGCGTGGTGCTGATCGGAGAGTCCTGGTGGGCACTTCTCCTGGCCCCGGCGCTGGCGCTCGTCTCGGCCCAGATGTCGTTCATCGCGCATGACGCGGGCCACGCGCAGATATTCGCGACGCGCGGAAAGAACCGCGCCGTACAGCTTTTCCACGCCAATCTTCTGCTCGGAATGAGCCAGGACTGGTGGAACGACAAGCACAACCGGCACCACGCCAACCCGAACCACCTGGAGAAGGACCCGGACGTCGGCGCCGACATCCTCGTCTTCGCGCAGCACCAGACCGGGGACCGCAAGGGATTCCGCCGCTGGCTCACCCGCCACCAGGCCGTGATGTTCTTCCCGCTGACGACCCTGGAGGGCATCGCCCTCAAGGTCTACGGATTCCGGTCCGTCTTCTCCCGCGCCACCAAGCGCCAGACCCCGCGTGAGCGCATCCTCGAAGGCTCGCTGCTCGTGATCCACGTCGTCGCCTACCTCGCGCTCCTCTTCACGACGCTCAGCGTCGGCCAGGCCGTCGTCTTCCTCCTGATCCACCAGATGATCTACGGCCTCCACCTGGGCATGGCGTTCGCGCCGAACCACAAGGGCATGAAGATCCCGACCGAGGAGGAGTTCGCGAGCTGGGGCCATCTGCGCCGGCAGGTCCTCACCTCCCGCAACATCCGCGGCGGGCTCATGACCGACTGGTTCCTGGGCGGTCTGAACTACCAGGTCGAGCACCATCTCTTCCCGAGCATGCCCCGCCCGCACCTGCGGATCGCCCAGCCGCTGGTCCGCGCGTACTGCGACGAGATGGACGTCTCCTACGTGGAGACGGGCCTGGTCGACTCGTACCGGCAGGCACTCGGACACCTGCACGAGGTCGGCGCCCCGCTGCGCGAGGCCGCCTGACCGAGCGGTACGGATCGCCGCTCACCGGCGCATCGGACACGCGGAGACCGCATAGTGGAACTGGCGGAGGTTCGCGAGCGTTCTATCTGCAGTGAGCGGCTTCGGCCGCGAAGGAGGCGTCGAAAATGTCGAGTAGGGCAAAGATCGCTGTCGGGGGAGTGGCCGTCGGTCTGCTCCTGATCCCATTCATCGGATTCTGGATGTCGCTGCTGGTGGTGCTCGGCGTGCCCGCTGTGGCCTATCTGATGCTCGACCCGTCGCAGCGCCGTCGGCTCAAGCGCATAACGCGCAAGGAGATCGGCCGCTGACCCCGCACCGGCCGGCGGAAGAGCCCCCGTACGCACACGGGACCCACCTGCGGTCCCGGGCCCGTACGGGGGCGCCGTGAGGATCCGAGCAGGTCAGGACGGGCGAACGGCGATCGCGTCGAGCGCTTCCAGGAGCTTCGGCAGCTCGGGCCCGCGTCCGACCGGCAGCACTTCGTTCGGTTCGTCGTCCAGCAGGATGTAGGCGATGTCGTCGGTCCTGGCGACGAGGGACCAGCCGGGGCCGTCGGCCCGGAGCATGCGCGCGCCGGCGGGCGCGAAGCCCGAGCGGACCCGGCCCCGCGGAGGCGATGACTCCAGGTAGCCGCGAAGCTCCTTCAGGACGCGCCGCACCCCGTCGTGGAGGGCTTCCGTGCCGTCGAGGTCCGCGCCGTCCCGCGTGGCCTCCGTCCCGGCCTTCTCGTGGGGGGGCCCGTCCGCGCCGCCGTCCCCATCGCTGTCATCGGCGGCATCCGCGTCATCACGGGCCGTGCCATCGCCACCGCCCGCGTCACCGGCAGGCGCGTCCGCCCGCTGCTGCTCGTCCTCGGAGTCGAACTGTTCGCGCCAGGCTTCCCACTGAAGCGCGATCTCGTCGGCTCCGAGACGGCGCTGCGCCGACCCCCAGCTCGTCGTGTCCGGCGGCGCGAGCGGCGGTCTCGCCCCGTCGTCGTCCACTCCCGGCTCCGGATCGGGATCGTGCGGCGCGGGGATGCCCGGCGCCGCGACCGAGAGGGCCAACGGCCAGCCGGGGAGCGCCGCGACGACCGTGCGTTCGTCGGGGGACAGGTCGTACTCCATGCCGCAGTCCCACGCGGCGATGGCGACAGCCACCAGCGACACATCGTCGACGGCCACGGTCCAGCGCGCGCCGCCGCCGTCCTGGCCGAGCACCAGACCGTATCCGCGGTCGTACGGCTCCAGCCCGAGAGCCGCGCACGCCTCGGGGAAGTCGTCGCCGAGCACGCTGGGGAACTGCGCCGGTGTCAGCAGCACGGCCGACAGCACATACAGCGCGTCCTCATCGGCGGATTCGTCCGTACCTGTCACGGCACCTACCCATCCGAACGGTCGTGTCCGATCAGTCGTCGGCGCACCTTAGCCAGTCGGCCGCCCGGCCGTCGAGAGGTCGGAGGCCACCCGCGCCCCCAGGCCCCTCCCTCATGCGGCGGGCAGCCCGAGGAGGGTGCGTGCCACCTTCTCGGGCGACTCTTCCCGCTCACGCGCCAGCGCCGTCACCGCACGGCACGCCAGCTCGCTCACGCCGAAGGACAGCGCCTCTGGGGAGACCCAGCCGGACGCCTCGTCCATCCGGTCCTGGTCGTCGTCGGCGGTCGCCGCCACGAAGGAGGCAGCGGCCTCGAACAGGTTGTGCTGCCGTGTCCGGGCACGTGGGGACGCGGCAGGCTCGGTGACCGGTGTGGCGGTCCTGCTCGGTACGAGCAGCCGGCGCAGCTTGTCGAACATCGTCCGTCCACCTTTCGCACATCCCTCGGGGCCCCCGCCTCCCACCAAGGTTCGATACCCGTTCACGTGATGGTGCACCCGGCGTGGCTGTCCGAGCTACCCGGCCGTCCTGGCTGTCTTCTCCGGTTCAGTCCTCGCGCACGGCCAGCGCGAGGAAGCGGGAGTCCTCGTCCACGTACGAGACCAGGCGCCAGCCCGCCCCGGCGAGCAGGGGACGCAGTGTGCCCTCGGCGCGCAGATCGTCCGGGGTGATCCGCCGCCCCTGCCGGGCGGCCAGCGCGGCGCGTCCGATCGGGTGGAAGAGCGCCAGACGGCCACCGGGGCGCACGACCCTCGCCAGCTCCCGCAGATTCGTGGCCGGCTCCGGCAGATGAGCGATCAGTCCCGCGGCGAAGACCGCGTCGATGGAGTGCGTGCGCAGGGGCAGGCGCGCCACGTCCGTGAGCAGCAGGGCGCCGAGCGCGTCGCGACCGCTCCGTACGGCCGCCGCGAGCATCTCGGGGGTGAGATCGGCACCCAGCACCGTGCCCCGGGGCCCCACGACGTCGCGCAGGGCCCTCAGCGCCCTCCCGGTGCCGCAGCCGGCGTCCAGGACGCTGTCACCGGGACGCAGGCCCATCCCGGCCGCGGCGGCGGCGTAGGCAGGGCCGTCGTCGGGGAAGCGCGCGTCCCAGTCCGCCGCGCGGACGCCGAAGAATTCCTGTACATGCGTGTGGTCGTGGGCCATGGGGACATGATCCCCCGCCGCGTACGGCCCCGGGCCGGGTACGGCCCCGGCCCTGCCGCTCGGTCGGGAGGCGTACGGGGGCGCACCCCGGGTACCCGGACGGCCGTCGTCCCCGCGTTGCGGGCCCGCCCGTACCGCGCGAGTGTCGGAGAAACCGAGTCAGAGGAGGACTGTCCCATGCCCATCGCCACGGTCGATCCCGCCACCGGCGAGACCCTCAAGACGTTCGACGCCATGGGGTCCGACGAGATCGAGTGGCGGCTGGCCGCGGCGGCCGCCGCCTTCGACCGGTATCGCCTCACGGACTTCGACCACCGGGCCACGATGATGAACCGTGCGGCCGACCTCCTTGAGGAGGATCAGCACGAGATCGCCCGCACCATGACCACCGAGATGGGCAAGCCGATCGTCGCCGCACGCGCGGAGGCGGCGAAGTGCGCCAAGTCGATGCGCTGGTACGCGCGCCACGCGGCGGAACTGCTCGCCGACGAGCATCCGTCGGACGCCGACGTACGGGACTCAGGCGCCGCACGCGCGTACGTGCGCTACCGCCCGCTGGGCGTCGTACTGGCGGTCATGCCGTGGAACTTCCCGCTCTGGCAGGTCGTACGGTTCGCCGCCCCCGCCCTGATGGCGGGCAACGCCGGGCTGCTGAAGCACGCGTCGAACGTCCCGCAGACCGCGCTGTATCTGGGCGACCTCTTCAGGAGGGCGGGTTTCCCCGAGGGCTGCTTCCAGACGCTGCTCGTGGGGTCCGGCGCGGTCGAGGGCATCCTGCGCGACCGCCGGGTGGCGGCGGCGACCCTGACCGGCAGCGAGCCGGCGGGGCGCTCGGTCGCCGCCGTCGCCGGCGACGAGGTGAAGCGGACCGTACTCGAACTCGGCGGCAGCGACCCCTACATCGTGATGCCGTCGGCGGACATCGACCGGGCCGCGCGGGTCGCGGTGACCGCCCGCGTACAGAACAACGGGCAGTCCTGCATCGCGGCCAAGCGCTTCATCGTGCACGCGGACGTCTATGACGCCTTCGGTGAACGCTTCGTCGCCGGGATGCGGAGGCTGACCGTCGGTGACCCCATGGACGAGTCCACCGACGTCGGCCCGCTCTCCAGCGAACAGGGCCGCGCGGACCTGGAGGAGCTGGTGGACGACGCCGTCAACCGAGGCGCGATGGCCCGCTGCGGAGGACAGCGTCCGGACCGGCTCAACCGTGGCTGGTACTACGAACCCACCGTCCTTACGGATGTCTCCGCCGACATGCGCATCCACCACGAGGAGGCCTTCGGCCCGGTGGCCACGATGTACCGCGTGGCGGATCTCGACGAGGCGGTGAGCGTCGCCAACGACACCCCGTTCGGCCTGAGTTCCAACGTGTGGACGCGCGACGACGAGGAAGCGGGGCGGTTCGTACGCGACCTCCAGGCCGGCGGTGTCTTCTTCAACGGGATGACCGCCTCCCACCCCGCCCTTCCCTTCGGCGGCGTCAAGCGCTCCGGCTACGGTCGGGAGTTGTCGGAGCACGGGATCCGCGAATTCTGCAACGTCACGACGGTCTGGCACGGTGCCGAACCGGACGGCGACCGCTGAAGGCCCTTGTTTGACCGTGGTGTTCAGGGGCACACGCACTTCGTGCTTCGGACAGGAGGCACGTCCGTGGAGCGGCGTACCGCTCCGGGCGTCGCCCGGCTGCCGGCCGTGCGCTCCCCGGTGACGACGGCCGCGTGGAGCGAGGAGCTGAAGAGCATCATGACCCCTCGGGTGATGGCCTACCGGGTGCGGCACGAGGACGTCCCTGACACCTCCGAGGCGTTCGAGCGGGCCGCCCTGCTGCCTGACGGGCCCGAGAGGCACCGGACGCGCGGGGAGATCGTGTGCGCGTGGCTCCCGATGGCCGACCGGCTGGCCGGCCGGTTCCGGCACCGGGGCGAAGCGCTGGAGGATCTGCGGCAGGTCGCTGCGATCGGACTGGTGAAGGCCGTGGAGCGGTACGACCCGCACCGGGGCACCGCGTTCGAGAGCTTCGCCGTGCCCACGATCACCGGAGAGCTCAAGCGGCACTTCCGCGACCGCCTCTGGTCCGTCCATGTGCCCCGGCGGGTGCAGGAGTTTCGGAGCCGCGTACGCGACGCCCGCGACGAACTGGCCCAGCGGCACGGGGTGCTGGCACCGACCGTCGAGGAGCTCGCCCTGCACTCGGGAATGACCGAGGACGACGTGGTCACGGGTGTCGAGGCGATGGACTGCTTCAGGGTGCTGTCGCTCGACGCGGGCCTGGCCTCCCCGGAGGAGGGCCCCACGCTCGGAGACGCAGTCGGAGCGTGGGACGAGGCGCTGGACACGGTGATCGACCGCGAGTCGGTCAAGCCGCGCCTGCGCCGGCTTCCCGACCGGGAGAAGAAGATCCTCTATCTGAGGTTCTTCCGTGGGATGACGCAGAGCAGCATCGCCGAGGACCTGGGCATCTCACAGATGCATGTCTCCAGGCTGATCAACGACTCCTGCGCCCGCATCCGCAGGGACGTGATGCGCGACGCCGCGTAGCCCGGTGACGGGCCGTCGCGGCCCGTGGGCCGCGCCCAGGTCCTCGGAGCGCCGGACGGGGTGTCCGGCGCCTGAGAACGACCCACGGGTCAGGTCGGGGTCACCCTCGATCCTCCCTGGTGCGGGACGCCGGTCCCGGTGCCCGCCTCGTGGCCGTACTGCTCCGCCTGCATGCGGAACATCGAGGCGTATCTGCCGTTCAACGCCAACAGGCTCTCGTGGTCGCCCTGTTCGACCAGCCGGCCCTCGTGCAGTACGTAGATGAGGTCCGCGTACCGCACGCCGGACATCCGGTGCGTGACGAGTACGACGGCCCGCCGCTCGTCCGCCAGCCCCCGGATCCGGTCGAAGGCCGCGATCTCCGCCTCCGGGTCGAGGGCCGACGTGGGCTCGTCCACCACGATCACCTGGGCGTCCCGGTAGTGCGCGCGGGCCAGGCCGAACTTCTGCCACTGCCCGCCGGACAGTTCGGACGCCCCGCGGAACACGCGGGCCAGCAGGGTCTGGAAGCCGTTCGGCAGAGTCTCGGCGACCGCGTCGGCGCCCGAGTACCGCGCCGCCGCCTCCAGGTCGCCCTCCGCGGCCTCCGGCCGGCCGATCTCGATGTTCGCCGCCGCCGTCACCGGCCAGCGCTCGAAGTCCTGGGTGAGCAGCGACACCCGGTCGAAGATCTGCTCCCGGTCCGCCTCGGCGATGTCGACGCCGTCCCACGCCAACCGCCCGCTGTCGGGGAGATGAAGCCCCGCGAGCAGCTTCACGAGCGTGCTCTTTCCGGAGCCGTTCTCGCCGACCAGGGCGACCACCGAGCCCATCGGGATCGCCAGGGACAGCTCGGTGAGCGCGGGCGTCTCCCGGTCCGGATACCGGAAGGAGACGCCCTCCAGAGTGATCGCTCTCGTGGGCTCGGGGATCGGGAGCCCGCCCGACGGGATGGACCTGTCGGCGGCCTCGGCCAGGAACCTCTCCATGTCGCGTACGTACAGAGACTCCTCGTGCAGCGAGTTCGTGGTCATCACGAGGGCGCCCAGGCTCGCCGACCCCGAACGGACGGCGACCACCGCGGTGCCCGCCACGGCCAGGTCCATCCGGCCCGACACGATGAGCGCGGCCATCGTCCCGTACGTGACGAGTGCGGCCACTCCCGACAGCGCGGCGGCGAGCAGTTCGGTGAGCGCCTTGTCCTTGGCCAGCCGCGTCGCCTCGGTCTCCGCGCTGTCGGCCATGTTGCGGTAGTGCCGGAGGAGGAAAGGGCCCACGGCGTGCACCCGGATCTCGTGCGCGGCGGAGCGGGAGATGAGCAGTCCGGCGATGAGACGGCTGGCGCGCAGATGCTCGACCCAGGACATCACCGAGACGTACCGCCGCTGGGAGACGCGCATCGCGCCCCAGCCGCGCGGCGCCGCGATCAGCAGGAGCATGGGCAGCAGCAGCGGGTGCAGCACGGTCAGCACACCGCCCACGGCGAGCAGCGAGATGACCCCGTTCATGGTGGCGACGCAGGCACCGATCATCCGCCGTGCCGACGGCGGACCGAACTGCGCCGTGTCGATCAGACGACGGAACTCGCCGTCCTCGATCGCCTCCAGTTCCACCCGTGCGGCGGCCCGTAAGTACTGTTCGTTCGCGGCCCGTTCCACCTTCGGCTCCAGCCGGCCGGCCGCCGAGGTCGACCACGAGGCGAGGAGCGCGCCCACCACGGCGACCAGCGCGCCGGCGATCAGGGCGGGCATCGCGTCGGAGACACGGTCGGCGGCGCTTCCGGCGGCCAGGAGTGAGCCGAGCACGGAGTTGACCACCAGCAGCCCGAGCGCTGCCGTCAGCCCCTGGCCTGCCTCGGCGACGCCGACTGTCATCAGCGCCGAACGGTCGGTTCGCCAGGCGAGCCGCAGGGTGCCCGCGACCATGCGCGGCATCGCGCGCACGGCGGACAGCAGGCCGACTTCGAGCGAGGCCCACTCGTGGTCGGCCCAGCCCATGTCGTAGCGGAGCCGCCCGCCGAACAGCTCGCGTTCGCTGTCGGACACAGCGCTCTCGGCGGGCTTCGGACGCCTCAGCAACCTCACGCGGCGCCACCCCCGGCGTCAACCTGACACATCAGGGGCCGGGCGGAGACCGACGCTCTCTCGAACGCGAGGTGAACGAAGGGCGGCGGGGGGACGATCCTCATGAGTCCTCCAGGGGCGAGGGCGATGTGCCGGGTGTTTGATGAACGCGGCTGATCAAGCGGTCGTAATGGGGTGCGCGGTGTGAATTCTCGGCGGGAGCTTCCGAGTTGATGCCCATGACGGGTGGGCGTCCGGGAAAGTGGCCGTAATCCTGTGTTCGTGTCAGTCACGACTCACCGGCGACCCGATCGAGGGATTGCGTTGCGGTGGTGAATTGACGGAAGGGGTGGCTCGGCGGCGGACCCTGTGGAGGGGGAGCGATCTGCCGTCGGAGCGGAGGCGGGGAGTTGCGAAGGCATACGGCCGCGCGGATGGTGATCGTTCCCATTGACGGGAACGGCCGGTTCCATGTGAAGTTCCCAGGCCGCTGGACCGCTTGCCCGTGAGCATCGGGTGCGCGAGGCTGGGCGACCGACGGGGAGATACGGGGCACAGGGCGCGGTACCTGTCTGAACGGGGAGAGTGGACATCAATGGCGTTGGAAGACGGACTTGACTGGCTTCTGGAGGATCTGACCGGTCGGGTCGAGCCGATACGGCACGCGCTTGTGCTGTCCAACGACGGGCTGGTGACGGGCGCGAGTTCCGGGCTGGCGCGTGAGGACGCCGAGCATCTGGCGGCCGTCTCGTCCGGTCTGCACAGCCTCGCGCGAGGGTCGGGCCGGCACTTCAACGCGGGCAAGGCGCGGCAGACCATGATCGAGTTCGATGAGGCGCTGCTGTTCGTCACCGCCGCGGGGGACGGCAGTTGTCTGTGTGTGCTGAGCGAGGCGGACGCCGATGTCGGTCAGATCGCCTATGAGATGACTCTGATGGTGAACCGTGTCGGCGAGCATCTGGGCATCGCGGTGCGGCAGTCGGCGCCGACGCACTCGACGGTCACGGACGGCTGAGAGTCCGGTCCGGGAGCCCTGCCCGGAAGTGCGGTCCAGGAGTCCGGTCAGGGAGTCCCCGGGGGAGTTATCCACAGGACGAGCGGGATTCTTGACCCGGAGATACGGTTGTCACCGAGAGTAGTCAAGTACTCACGGGGGAGACCGTCGATGTCTGTCATGGAAATCTCGGAAACACTGGCCGCGAGCCGAGCGGCCCAGGAACTGCGCCTGAGGCGGGGCGAGTTCGAGCTGGCCACACAGTTGGGGCATGTCCGCACGGTCGGTGGGGCCGTGAGCGGCCGCCGCAGGGTGGCGCGTGGCGAGGTCGAGCGGCTTCGGCGGGCGCCGGGCTTCCCCGAGACGCTGCGTGAGCGGGTGCGGACGGTGGGCACGGCCGAGGGGGCGGAGCTGATGGACATCAGCCCCGGCCGCTTCACCCGGCTCGCGCGTGCGGGGTATCTGGTGCCGGTGCGGTTCTACCTGAATCGCTATCGAGCGGTCGTCTGGCTCTATCTGGCCGAGGAGCTGCGGGCGTTCGCGAGCAGTGAACCGGGCCTGCTGACCGGCCGGTTGCCGCGGACGGCGACCGGTGCTCCCCAGGCCGACAGCGAGGGTGACGGTGCCGCGGGGAAGGCGCAGGAGGCGGTGGAGGACTGCCGTCCGCGCAACTGGCGTGGCCGCCGGATCGGTCTGCTGCTGCACGAGAGCGACGACCGGTGGGAGCGGGCGGCCATCGTCGGTTCCGTGCTCGATGCGGTCCAACTCGCCGAGCTCGTACCGGATCCGTACGAGCGTGCGTGTCTGAACCGGCTGCGCCCGGACCTCGCTCCGGGCAGGCCGGGATCGGAGGCGGGGCGCGAGACCGTTCAACGGCTGCTGACCGCCGACGATCCGGACGAGATCAACTGGCACCGGTCCAGCCTGACGGCGCTGCTGGCCGACGCCCGACGGGACCGGCAGGCGCCGCGCCCGAGCGGCACGAGTCCCATGGAGGCGGACGCACCCGAACCGGCCACGGCAGCCGGACCGCCAGGCACTGTCGAACCGGCAGCGGCGCCCGAACCGGTGCCGGCGCCCGTGCCGGCACGGACTTCCGTACGGGTACGGACAGTTGAGCCGGTCGCGCACGGCGCCGGGCGAGGCCGACCGCTGCTGACCCGGCTGAGGATCAGGCGGGGCCGGGGGAGGGAGACCGCTCCCGCCGCTGCTGTCGTGCCTGCTGTCGTGTCCGGTGGCGGGGGCGCGGACACGCCCTAGCCGACAGGTCCGGCCCCGCCCCCTCCCTGCCCGGTCAGGGCTTGGCTTCGCCGGTGGCCATGGTGAGTTCCGGGGAGAAGCTGCCCCACTCTCCGTCCGGCAGCTTCGCGCGGATCTTCACCTTGTACGCGACACCGGGCTTCTTGCCCGCGTAGACGCTCTCGGTGGTCCTGCCCACGGGCGCCTTGTTGCCCCAGACCAGCGTGGTGGTCAGGCTCCCGTTGAGATGGATCTCGTACGAGGGCACCTCACCGTCGACCTCGGGCGGCAGCCACGACAGATCGAGGTAGTACGCACCCTCCTTGGCGTTCTTGTGCCGCGCGACCTTGAAGCTGATCGGCGCGGTGTCCGGGTCGTCACCCGGGCCCTTCGGGGTGCTGATCTTCAGCGGCTCGCTGGCCGGGGAGGCGTTGTCGGCCGCGTCACGGGCCTGGAGGGTGAAGGAGTAGTCGGTGCCGGGACGGAGTCCGGTGACCTCGGCCTTGGTCGCGTCACCGCTGACGCTGTGGATCTTCGAGCCGCCCTGGAGGATGTCGTACGAGGTGATGCCCTGGTCCTTCTCCGGTGCGCTCCAGGTGAGTTCGGCGCCCTTCGAACCGTGGTGCTTGCCGCGCAGCTTCACCGGCTGTGCCGGAGCCTCTTTGTCCTCGGGCGTCACCGCGGGCGTGGTGACGGGTTTCTTCTGGCTGTGCGGGGAGAGGTTCCCGGCGGCATCCTTGGCCCGCACGGAGAACGAGTAGGCGGTGGACGGCTTCAGACCCGTGATGTCGATCATCAACTTCTCGGCCGGAACGTCCTTGATCTTGTCCTTGCCGCGGTACACCACATAGCCGCTGACCGCGACATTGTCCTTGGCTGCTTCCCACATGACGTGTGCGGACACTGCGCTGCCGGCCTGGACGCTGAGGCCGGTCGGCGCCGACGGCGCCTCGGAGTCCTTGTCGTCACCGCCACCGCAGGCGACGAGAGTGAGGGCGGCAGCGGTAACGAGCGCGACCTGGGTGGGGGTCCGTCGCACGATCGTCTCCTCCGTCGAAAGCAAGGGGCAATGGTCTAGACATATATGACACAGTGTCGGGTTCACTTCAAGAGGCGGTGGCCGTCGGAATTCGAATTCGACGGAAGCCGGCGACCGCCGGGGCCGCGCCGACCGCGCCGCGCGCCCGCCCCCGCGCACAATGACCTTGGCCCACCGGACAGCTGAAAGGAACCGAACGTGCGGATCGACCTCTCAGGCAAGACCGCTCTGGTCACCGGCTCCACCCAGGGGATCGGGGCTGCCATCGCCACCGGACTCGCCCGTGCCGGAGCCCGTGTCGCGGTGAACGGGCGCTCCGAGAAGTCCGTCGCCGCCGCCATCGACAGTCAGCGTGCCGCGTCGCCCGACGCCGAGTTCCTGGCCGCGCCCGGTGACGTCTCCACCGAGGGCGGCGCGGAACAGGTCCTCGAAGCCGTGCCGGAGGTGGACATCCTGATCAACAATCTGGGGGTGTTCGGCGTCCGGCCCGCGCTGGAGATCAGCGACGACGAGTGGCGGCGCTACTTCGAGGTCAACGTCCTCTCCGCCGTCCGGCTCACACGGGGCTGCCTCGGCCGGATGACCGAGCGCGGCTGGGGACGGGTCCAGTACATCGCGAGCGACTCGGCGATCGTGACCCCCGCCGAGATGATCCACTACGGAGTCTCCAAGACGGCGCTGCTCGGAGTCTCGCGCGGTTTCGCGAAGGCGGCCGCGGGCACCGGCGTCACCGTGAACTCCGTGATCGCGGGGCCCACCCACACCGGCGGCGTGGAGGACTTCGTCTACGAGCTCATCGACAAGTCCGTTCCCTGGGAGGAGGCCCAGCGTGAGTTCATGCGGAAGCACCGGCCGCAGTCGCTGATCCAGCGGCTGATCGAGCCGGAGGAGATCGCGAACATGGTCGTCTACCTCAGCTCGCCTCTCGCGTCGGCGACCACGGGGGCCGCGCTGCGCGTCGACGGCGGATACGTCGACTCGATCGTTCCCTGATTTCTGATTGATGACAGGATGGCTCGCTGTGCAGACCAACACGCTTGTCGTCCGTCGCGCGACACCCGCCGACGCGGCCGACATCTCCGGACTGTGGCTCAGATCCTTCGCGGCCGCCCTCCCGAGCGTCACCCGCCCCCACAGCGAGCAGCAGGTACACGCCTGGATCCGGGACATCGTCCTGCCGACCCAGGAGACCTGGGTGGCGACCGCCGGGGAGACTGTCGTCGGAATGATGGTGATCGAGGGCGGGGACGTCGACCAGCTGTACCTCGATCCGGACCACCGGGGGTGCGGCATCGGCGCCCGGCTGCTCGACCTGGCGAAGCGCCGTCGGCCGGAAGGCTTGTCCCTGTGGACGTTCCAGGTCAACGGCCCGGCCCGGCGCTTCTACGAGCGCCATGGCTTCGTCCCGGTCGAGAAGACCGACGGCCGGGGCAACGAGGAGAACGAGCCGGACATCCGCTACAGCTGGCATCCCGCGGCCGACGGGCGAGATCGCGTCACATCTGAGGCACCGCCGGCCCCGTACCGCCCACGGCCGTTGTGAGTTGTCGGGCACGGATCCGGGGCGCCCGCGACACGCGTGACGGACTTGCCCTGCTCACCTGTACCGAGAACCGCCCTCCGGCGGTCGAACTGCGGACGGACAGACAGGATTTGGCCAGTTGGTCTAGACCTTGACAGGTAATGAGGATTCCGGTTTGGTTCCCTCACCCCCATGGCGGCCGTCGCTCATCGACGGCCGCGCGAAGGAGTGAGTCGTTTGCGTCAGCGAATCCTTGCACTGTTCACCGCACTGGTCTCGGCCATGGCACTCGCGGTGCTCCTGCCCGCCTCGACCTCGGCGGCGGCCACGTCCGCCGCCGCGTGCGCCACCGGCTGGAACGCGTCCACCGTCTACTGGGGCGGCGACACCGCGTCGTACAACGGCCGTAACTACACCGCGAAGTGGTGGACCCAGAACGAGAGACCCGGCACGGTCGACGTCTGGGCCGACAACGGCGCCTGTGGTGGCGGTCCGTCGGAGCCGCCCGCCCCGGGTGGCTTCGTGGTCAGTGAGTCGCAGTTCAACCAGATGTTCCCGAGCCGGAATTCCTTCTACACCTACAACGGTCTCAAAGCCGCGCTGAGCGCCTACCCGGCCTTCGCGAACACCGGCAGCGACACCATCAAGCGCCAGGAGGCCGCGGCCTTCCTCGCCAACGTCAGCCACGAGACCGGTGGTCTCGTCCACATCGTCGAGCAGAACACCGCCAACTACCCGCACTACTGCGACACTTCGCAGTCATACGGCTGCCCGGCGGGCCAGGCCGCGTACTACGGCCGCGGTCCGATCCAGCTCAGCTGGAACTTCAACTACAAGGCCGCGGGCGACGCCCTGGGCATCGACCTGCTGGGCAACCCCTGGCTCGTCCAGAACGACGCGGCCGTGGCCTGGAAGACCGGCCTCTGGTACTGGAACACCCAGAACGGCCCCGGCACGATGACCCCGCACAACGCGATGGTCAACAGCCGTGGCTTCGGCGAGACCATCCGCAGCATCAACGGCAGTCTCGAATGCAACGGCGGCAACCCCGGTCAGGTCCAGAGCCGGATCGCCAAGTACCAGGCCTTCGTCCAGATCCTCGGCACCACGCCCGGCGGCAACCTCAGCTGCTGAGTCAGTCCCGAGCTTCACTACGAGAATCGGATGTAGTCCAGAGAACCCTTCTGCGACCTCCTCGTTGACTGGTTCGGGGTAGTGATCCATCTGCCCCGAACCGGATCAGTGTCCGTACCCCGCCGCATCCGTGCGGCGGGGTACGGCCGACGAGTGGAGGTTCGCCATGGCAGGCGGCACCAAACTGGAGCCGGGGCCCGTCGAAGGGGCACGGCCCGCGGAGATCCCGGGCCTCGTGCCACCCCAGTCGCACCAGCCCCATGAACCGCCCGATGCCCAGCCCCACGCGCACACCGACGCCGTCACGTTCACCGGAGTGAATACCCCTCCGCCCGCCTCACCGCCCAGCCGCACCCGACGCCTCTTCCTGCGCGCGGTGTTCGCCCTCGGGGTGACTGGCGGTACGGCAGCGGCCCTGACGCCCATCCTCCGGGCGGGCCACAAACCGCCGGTCTCACTGCACGCGGAGGCGCCCGGTCCACCGGCCGCCGAGCTCTTCGACGAGATGTACGGCGGCCGGCACATCCAGGGAACGGACGCCGGGGTCCGCGTCGACGGCCGCCCCCTGCACATCATGCGTCGCGCAGACGGCAGTTACGTCAGCGTGGTCAACCATTTCGAATCGTTCCCGACGGCCCTCGCGACCGCCCGCGCGGCGGTCGACGACCTCGGCGCCACCCAACTGGCGCTCGCCGGACCGGCACTTCACTGAACCGCAGGGAGGACCCTCCACGGTGCACATCAGAAAGAATCAGCGGAATCTCACCAGCGCGGAGAAGAAGCGCTTCGTCACCACGGTCCTGGAGCTCAAACGCCAGGGCGGCTACGACGAGTTCGTCCGCCAGCATGTCCGGTACTACCGGGCCGACGGTGACGACGGGCTCCGGACCGGTCACATGGCGCCGTCGTTCTTCCCGTGGCACCGCAAGTATCTGCTGGAGTTCGAGGGGGCGCTCCAGCGCATCGACCCCAAGGTGACGGTGCCGTACTGGGACTGGACGACCGACAACACACCGGCCGCGTCCCTCTGGTCCGAGGACTTCCTGGGCGGTGACGGCCGTTCGTCCGACGGGCAGGTCACGACCGGGGCGTTCGCCTACTCGGCGGGCGACTGGACCATCGGCGACGGGGTGCTGGAGCGTAAGTTCCTCGCCCGCGCCTTCGGCCGCCCCACCTCCCCGATCGCGCTGCCCACCAAGGACGAACTGGCCTGGGCGATGAACGAGTCGCTCTACGACGCCGCGCCCTGGGACTCCACGGTCACGAGGGGTTTCCGCAACCGCCTCGAAGGGTGGACGACCGGCAGCGACAAGACGCGGTGGCGCAATCACAACCGTGTCCACCGGTGGGTGGGTGGCCAGATGCTGGGTGCGACCGCGCCCCACGATCCGGTCTTCTGGCTCCATCACGCCTTCATCGACCTTCTCTGGGACCGCTGGCAGCGGAAGCACCCGAAGTCGGCCTATCTGCCGCGGCGGAGGCTGGGCGACGACGATCCGCAGTCGGGCCGGGCCATCAGCCTGGACGAGCCGATGCCGCCGTGGCGGACGAAGCCGTCGGAGATGCTCAGCCACGAGTCGCTGTACCGGTACGAAGCCTGAGCCCGGTCGCGCGATGCCGCCCGGCACTCGCGCGGGCGCCAGGGCCGCCACGTACAGCCGCCACGTACAACGGCCTCCCGCATCGAAATGCGGGAGGCCGTTGCCTCATGCCTCAATCAAGAACCTGCCGGGGGGCGTACATCGACGACGTACGCCCCGTGCCGGAGGCTCAGTGGCCGTAGCCACCGCCATCGTGCTTCTTGCCGCCGTCGGCGTTGACGCAGGTGTTGCCGAACGCCGGGTTCAGCAGGCCGACCACGTCGGCGGTGTTGCCGCAGAGGTTGACCGGGACGTGCACAGGCACCTGGAGCAGGTTGCCGGAAAGCACGCCGGGCGAACCGACGGCCGCGGCCTCGGCGCCGGCGTCGGCAGCGGCAATTCCGGCACCGCCGGCCAGCACGGCGCCCGTGCCGGCGAGAACAGCAGCTGCCTTCGCGATACGCGACATCAAGTTTCTCCTTGAACGTTTCGAGCCCAGCCGCACGATGTGCGGCCTTCACGCACGTTCAACGCGCAAACTCACCCTCGGTAACGGATTTGCGCCAATTAGTGAGAGAAGGGCATGTGACAAAGGGGTGCACGAGTGTTTACCCTCGGGGTGAACGCTTGTGCACCCCTCCCTCTGTCACATGCCGTCACGGAGGTCACCACGTCGCCACACATCTACGGAGAACAGATGCCCGCAGCGCCCATGCCGGAGCCGGAGCCGGAGCCCGTGGCAGGGCAGCGGCGCCGCTTCCTCGTGGCCGTCCTCGCCTTCTGCGGCGTCGTGGTAGCCGTGATGCAGACCCTCGTCGTACCCCTGCTGCCCCACGTCCCCTCCCTGACCGGCAGTTCACCGGCGGCGGCGAGCTGGCTCGTGACGATCACGCTGCTGACGGGCGCGGTCTTCACGCCCGTACTGGGCCGCGTCGGCGACATGTACGGCAAGCGCAAAGTCCTCATCGCCTCGCTCGGTGTGCTCGTCGTCGGGTCGGTCATGTGCGCCCTCAGCTCACAGATCGGGGTGCTGATCGCGGGACGGGCCCTCCAGGGCGCGGCGCTCGCCGTCGTACCGCTCGGCATCAGCATCATGCGCGACGAACTCCCGCCGGCGAGGCTGCTCTCCTCCGTCGCCCTCATGAGCTCGACCCTCGGCATCGGCGCGGCCGTCGGACTGCCGGTCGCCGCGCTCGTCGTCCAGAACTTCGACTGGCACACCATGTTCTGGGCCTCGGCCGTCCTCGGCCTGGTGGACATCGTGCTCGTCCTGTGCTGCGTCCCGGAGTCGCCTCTGCGTTCCCGGGGCCGGTTCGACGCCATCGGCACGCTCGGCCTCTCCGTCACCCTCGTCAGCCTGCTGCTCGCCGTCACCCAGGGCGCGGACTGGGGCTGGACCTCTCTGCCCACGGTCGGCCTGCTCGTGGTCGCGCTCGCCGTCGGACTGCTCTGGGGCGCGTACGAGCTGCGCACCACGTCCCCCATGGTCGACCTGCGGGTGTCCGCGCGCCCCGCCGTACTGCTGACGAACATCGCCGCCCTGCTCATCGGCTTCGCCTTCTACGCGAACTCCCTGGTCACCGCCCAGATGGTGCAGGAGCCCAAGAGCACCGGCTACGGCCTCGGGGCGTCGATAGTCGTCGGCGGACTGTGTCTGCTGCCCGGTGGTCTCGCGATGGTGGCGCTGTCGCCGGTCTCGGCCCGCATCTCCGCGAAGTACGGCCCCAAGACGGCTCTGGCGATCGCCGCCGGCGTGATGGCCGTCGGGTACGTGGTGCGCTTCTTCACCAGCCACAGCCTGTGGCCGATCATCGGCGGCGCGACCGTCGTGGCGGCGGGCACCGCCATCGCGTACTCGGCCCTGCCCGCCCTGGTCATGCGCGCGGTGCCGGCGGGGGAGACCGGCGCGGCCAACGGCCTCAACACCCTGATGCGTTCCGTCGGACAGGCCTTCTGCAGCGCGGTGGTCGCCGCCGTACTCGCGAACATCACCTTCCAGGCCGCGGGCCGTACCGCACCCACCCTCCACGCCTATCTGCTGGTCTTCCTCATCGCCGCGGGCGCGGCCGTCCTCGCCCTCGCGGTCACCCTCTGTCTGCCGGGCCGCGCCGTGGCGCTCAAGGCGGGTACGGTCGAGAAGGAGCACGCAGCAGGCCGCAGGTTCGCCGAGGAGGGCGCATGACGACCGGACCTGCCGCCGCGTCCGAGGAGGGGACGGACCCCGGCGCCGCCCCCGGCCCGGACCTCACGGCGGACGACACCGCGGACGGCGCGGACGGCACCGACCCGGGCACCGGGCGTTTCGCGATTCTGCGGGCCGCCCGCCGCGCCTTCACCCAGCGCCCGTACGCCGAGGTGACCATGCGCGGCATCGCCGCCGACGCCGGCGTCAGCGCCTCGCTCATCGTCAAGCGCTTCGGCACCAAGGAACGGCTCTTCAACACCGTCGCCGACTTCGGCCCGGCCGCCGACAGACTCTTCGCCGCCCCGCCCCCGGAGCTCGGCAGGCACCTCGTGCTGACCATTGTCCGGCTGCGGCGCGAGAACCTCTCCGATCCCCTCCTCCGCGTCGTCTTCTCCCTCGGCAACATGGACGAGCGGACCCTGCTGCGGGAGCGCTTCCGTGAGCAGGTCACCGCCCGGCTGGCCGGTCTCATCGACGGGCCGCGGCGTGAGCTGAGGGCGGAGCTGATCACCGGTCAGCTCCTCGGGCTCGGCGCGACCCTCAGCCTCCACCGGCCCGGCGCCGGCGAACTGGCCACCGCCGAAGAGCTGGCTGACCTGTACGCTCCCGCCCTCCAGCTGCTGATCACCGGGCACCTCGCCTCCTCGGACGGCGCCCACCAGGCCGACGGACCCGGTGGATCCGACCGCTGAGCGGTCGCGGAACCTCACGGTGACTCGTACGGTACGTACCGACCCGTATTCCCCGCTTGCGATCCATACGGGTGATGCGCGCACAATTGATAGCAGAAGCCGCCGACCGCGACCGACCTGCCGTGCCCACGACTGGGAAGAGGGGCCCGTGAGTGCCGAACAGCCGCCCGGCCGTCCTCTTCGCGAGCCCACCGACTCGTCCGGACTGGAATGGCCGGCCGACGCGGCTGTGACGCTCGCCTGCAACCGCATGGGCAGCTTCGACATCGATCTCCACACCAGGGCGATGCATCTGGACCCGGGGGCGCTGGAGGTCTTCGACCTGCGCCCCGACGAGTACGAGGGCGACATGGCCGTCGCCAACCGGGTGCCGCCGGAGGAGCGGGAGCGGCTGGACACGCTGATCCAGCCGTCGGTCAAGGGCGGCAAGGACGTCTACGGGGCGTATTTCCAGATCCATACGCGCGACGGATCGCTGCGCTGGCTCCACACCCAGGGTCGTCTCCTGCGCAACGCGGAAGGCGTGGCGTACCGGGTGATCGGCATAGTGCGCGACGCCACCAGGGAGCTGGACGAGGCGGCCAAGCGCATCGAGCTGGTCGAGACCCGTCGCAGGCTCACCGGCATGGTCCGCCGGGTCACCGCGCTGCTGGCCCGTGCGACCACCGTCCACGACGTCACCGACGCGCTCAAGGACACGGAGGCGGTCAGCAACCTCGGCGCGGTGAGCGTGATGCTCGGCATCGTCGAGAAGGGCCGCGTCCATCTCGTCAGCGAAGGGCGCATCGGGCTCTACGTACCGGAACTGCGTGACACGCGGATCGACGGGCAGTTCCCGATGAGCGAGGTCGTGCGCACGCTGCGGCCCCGTTACATCACCTCGCGCGACGAGTTCCGGCGCTGCTACCCCCCGCTGTGGGAACACATCGAACACCTGCCGGTTGCCTCGGGCGCCTATCTCCCTCTGATCGCCCAGGGCAGACCCATCGGTGTGCTCGGCATGCTCTACCCCCGGCACGGCGGGTTCACCGGCGAGGAGCGCAACCTGCTGATCACGCTCAGCAGCAGCATCGCCCAGAGCCTCCAGCGCGCGATGCTCTTCGAGCAGGAGCACGATCTCGCCGAGAGCCTTCAGCAGGCGATGCTGCCGCACCGGATCCCCGAGGTCCCCGGCGCCGGGATCGCGGTCCGCTACCGCGCGGCCAGAGCGGGGCGCGACGTCGGCGGCGACTGGTACGACCTGATCCCGCTGCCCGGCGACCGGCTCGGCCTGATGATCGGCGACGTCCAGGGCCACGACACGGACGCCGCCGCAGTGATGGGGCAGCTGCGGATGGTGCTGTGGGCGTACCTCTCCGAGGAGCACTCGCCCGCCACGGCGATGGCCCGCGCCTCCACCTTCCTCCACGAACTGGACACCGAGCGCTTCGCCACCTGTACGTATGTCGAAGTCGACCTGTCGACAGGGGGACTCCAGATCGTCCGGGCCGGGCACCTCGAACCGATGGTGCGCCGCGGCGACGGCACGTGCGTCACGCTCGACACCAAGGGTGGCCTCCCCCTGGGAATCGCGGACGGCACCGGCAGGCGCGGCGCCGCCGACTACCCGGTGACCCGGGCGAACCTCACTCCGGGCGAGACCCTTCTCATCTACACCGACGGCCTGGTGGAACGCCCGGGAGCCTCACTCGACGCGGGCCTCGACCGCCTGACACGCGCGGTACAGGCCGGCCCGGACGGCATCGAGGAGCTGGCCGACCATCTGGCCGACATGGTGGGGGAGCACGGCGGCGGCGACGACATGGCGCTGCTGCTGATGCGCTGGACCCCGAAGCGCCGGGCGTACGACGGACGGCCCACGACGGGCGCCCCTTAGGGCCTTTCTTAAAACGCCCTTGCCGTGATCACTGAGCGGCCGGGGATCGCTGCCCTGTGGGCCGATCCGGCCAGAGAGTGACTTTGCGTCAACTGGGCGTAACTCCTAGGTGTGGCTGTGTAGTTCGGGATACACAAGGGAGTCGGGTGTCAGCCTGCCAGTGGCCGGGCTGGGGGCGTCGGTGCCCGAGAAGGGCAGGACAGGTGCTGACGATCAATGTGGCGGTTCTTCTCGCCGTCATTGTGATTCTGCGGCTTCGGCGTCGGACCGAGGCCAGAAGCAGGTCCGACGAGAAGATGACCGTCGTGATCGTGCTTGCGCTGGGCCTGCTGCTCGCTCCGACACCGTTCGGCCAAGGGATCATCGGCATTTTGGAGGAACTCGCGAGCGGCGTTACGCAGGCCAGCCGATGAGCCCTCGCAGGCCCAGGCGCCCGCCGACGCGGCGGAGGCGCCACACGATGGGCAGGCGGCGGCGCGGGGACGATCGGCTGATCGGCCTCCTCCTCGCCGCGGCCCTGTTCGTCGGGTTCGTGGTGGGGGCCGTCAACTGGCTGCTGGTTCACTGGTGGGTCCTGATCGTCATCGGCGGGCACGGCCCGCCAGGTTCACGACGCCGACGTCGCTGTGATCGTTACGAACGGCAGGGTCACAGCCCCTGCCATGGCCTTCGCCAAACAGCAACGACTGCACGTAGTCGACCGTCACACCCTTGCAGCATGGGCGTCAGGTTCACGCCCCCTGTGGGAGCTGCTCCGGGCCGTCCCGCCTCCCCGTGGGCCGACCGCCCTCTCCTGAGCGGCTCCGCGGCAGCGTCGCCGTACGAGGCGCTGGTTGGGCCATGGGCATGTTGAACAAGGACCGGCGGTGGCTGTTCGCAACAGGGCTCCAGCCTCCTGGTCCGCGACACGCCATCCCCCCCGCCGCGTATCCGGGCAACCCCCGCATTTCCCTGACGCATCATCAGTTGCGAGTGGGACGCCACCCCGGCCCCGTGGGCAGTCCCACGTTACTTCCACGGTGCCCCTTGTTCGCCCCGACGTGTCCGCGAACCCCTGGCGAACCAGGGCACACACGGCGATGCTGGGCGGCTGACAGCGCTTACCACCAGCGCCAACCACCCGTACAACAGGAGAACTTGTGGGTCCAGGCATTGCCCGCCGATCCGTCGTGCTGCTCGCGGCGGTCACCGCACTGACGGCCGGAGCCATCAGCCCCGCCGTCGCCGACTCCACCCCCGACCCCCGGCCCCGCAACGCCGCCGAGGTGCTGCGGCCCGTCGCGCCACCACCGGCCAGCAGACCGGTGGGCGCGCCCAGATCCGTCGTGGACGGCGACGGCATCGAGACCGCGCGCAGTTCCCGGCCCGTCGCGCCGGGCGTGAGCCTCACCTCGTACGACCGGCTCGAATCCGACAAATGGCTGCGCGTCGACTCGCTCTCGGTCGACCTCGACCGCGGCGGCGTCCGGGCCGACTACCTCTCCTCGGGCAAGGTCGCCGACCGCCGCAGTGTCTCCGAGCTCGCCGCCGGACACGACGCGGGCAAGGGCCGCCGCACCGTCGCCGCCATCAACGCCGACTTCTTCGACATCAACGAGACCGGCGCGCCGCAGGGCCCCGGCATCAAGGACGGCGCGCTCACGCAGTCGCCCGCCGCCGGTGCCAACCGGGCCGTCGGCATCGGACCCGGGAACGCGGGCCGCGTCCTGGAGCTGTACTTCGACGGCACCCTCACGCTGCCGGACGGACCGCACCCCCTCGCCGCGTACAACGCCGCCAACGTGCCCGCCGGCGGCATCGGCGCGTACAACGCGGCCTGGGGCCAGGCCAACCGCGCGCTCACCGTGGACACGGCGACACCGGTCGCCGAGGTCGCCGTACGGGACGGCAAGGTCGTCACCGTCGCCGACAAGCCCGGCACCGGCCCCATCGAGCCCGGCACCACCCTCCTGGTCGGCCGGGAGGCCGGAGCCGTACAGCTCAAGGCGCTCCGCCCCGGCGACCCCGTGACCATGGAGTACAGCCCGCGCACCAACGGCGGCCCCGTGCCCCGTACCGCGGTCGGCGGACGTGAACTCCTCGTCGTCGACGGAGTGGCGCAGAACCACGAGGGCCAGGGCAACAACACCGCCGCGCCCCGCACCGCCGTCGGATTCTCCCAGGACGGCAGCGAGATGCGCGTGATCACCGTCGACGGCCGGCAGGCCGACAGCGGCGGTGTCACCCTCACCGAACTCGCCGTGATGATGAAGGACGCCGGCGCGTACAACGCGCTCAACCTCGACGGCGGCGGCTCATCGACACTCGTCGCCCGTGAACCCGGCAGCGACGCCCTCCAGGTGGAGAACGCCCCGTCGGACGGGAGCGAGCGCACCGTGCCCAACGGCCTCGCCCTCACCGCGCCCGACGGCAGCGGACGCCTCGACGGCTTCTGGGTCGAGACCCGTACGCCCGCCGGAGCCGCGCCGGGCGACGACCCCGTCAAGGGCGGCCACCCCGAGCGTGTCTTCCCCGGACTGACCCGCGCCCTCACGGCAGCCGGCCACGACGAGACGTACGGCCCCGCGAAGGGCGACCCGCGCTGGCGGACCGAACGGTCATCGGTCGGCCGGGTCGATGACGACGGGCTGTTCACCGCCCGCCACAGCGGCACCACCGAGGTCCACGCGGAACGCGGACGCGCCGGCGGATCCATCGAGTTGACGGTCCTCGACGACCTCGCGCGGATCCGGCCGACCACCACGCGCGTCGGCCTCGCCGACGGCGGGGCGACCGGCACCTTCGGCATCGTCGGCCTCGATGAGCACGGCGCCTCCGCGCCCGTGGAGCCGCGCGATGTGGAACTCACCTACGACCGCGCCCTCTTCGCCATCGCCGACGACGGCAAGGGCTCCTTCACCGTCACCTCCAGGACCGGTGCCGGCGCGGGACTCGTCACGGCGAAGGCCGACGGCGTCACCACCGCACTCGCGGTGAGCGTCGGACTCGAAGAGCAGCAGGTCTCGGCCTTCGACGACGCCGCGAGCTGGAAGTTCAGCCACGCCCGTGCCGCCGGTTCGGTCGCGGCGACACCCGAGGGCCAGACGGGCACCGGTCTGACGCTCACGTACGACTTCGGACTCTCGACGGCCACCCGCGCCGCGTACGCGAGCCCGCCCCAGCAGATCACCGTGCCCGGCCAGCCGCAGTCCTTCAAGATGTGGATCAAGGGCGACGGCAACGGTGCCTGGCCGACGCTGCACCTCAAGGACGCGGCCGGATCCGACCAGCTGCTCCGCGGGCCGTACGTCACCTGGACCGGCTGGCGCCAGGTGACCTTCGCGGTGCCGCAGGGGGCCGCGATGCCGCTGTCGGTGTTCCGCTTCTATCTCGCGGAGACCGCGGCCGACAAGCAGTACACCGGAGAGATCGTCATCGACGGGCTGACGGCCCAGGTGCCGCCCACGGTCGAGGTGCCCGAACAGCGGCCCGCCGCCGACCCGTTGATCGATCCGGCCGCCGAGACCGAGGGCCGGGACTGGCAGTTCGCCGTGATGTCCGACGCGCAGTTCGTGGCCCGCGAGCCGGACAGCGCGATCGTGCGGCAGGCGCGGCGCACGCTGCGTGAGATCAAGGCGGCGAAGCCCGACTTCCTCGTCGTCAACGGCGACCTGGTGGACGAGGGTTCGCCCGCGGACCTCACCTTCGCACGGCAGGTGCTCACCGAGGAGCTGGGCGACGAAGTGCCCTGGTACTACGTGCCCGGCAACCACGAGGTGATGGGCGGGAAGATCGACAACTTCGTCGGCGAATTCGGCCCCGCGCAACGGGTGTTCGACCACGGCGGCACGCGCTTCGTCACACTCGACACCTCCAGTCTCTCCCTGCGTGGCGGCGGCTACGCCCAGATCAAGGCCCTGCGCGCCCAATTGGACGCGGCGGCCGACGACTCGCGCGTCAGCTCCGTGATGGTCATCGAGCATGTGCCGCCGCGCGACCCGACCGTGCAGAAGGGCAGCCAGCTCGGCGACCGCAAGGAGGCCGCTCTGCTGGAGAACTGGCTCGCCGACTTCCGCCGTACGACCGGCAAGGGCGCCGGCTTCATCGGCAGCCACGTCGGGGTCTTCCACGCCTCACGCGTCGACGGCGTCCCGTATCTGATCAACGGCAACTCCGGCAAGAACCCGGCGGCCCCTGCCGACGAGGGCGGCTTCACCGGCTGGTCGCTCGTCGGCGTCGACAAGGTCTCCAGGAGCGAGCAGTCCGAGGCGCGGCGCAAGCCGTGGGAGGGCGGGCCCGACTGGGTCTCCGTACAGACGCGTGCGCACACCGACGCGCTGGCGCTCGACGCGCCCGTGACACTGGCGCCCGGCGACGAGGCGGCGGTCGCGGCGACCGTCACGCAGGGGGCCAGAAAGGTGCCGGTCGGCTTCCCGATGAGCGCGGACTGGTCGGGCTCACCGAACGTGCACATCGGTGACCCGGACAAGGCCAACCGCCGTGACGTGGCGGCGTTCGACCCGGCCACCGGGACGCTCACCGCGCTGCGGCGCGGCTCGGCCACGCTCGCGGTGACGGTCAACGGCGTGACGGAACGCGGCGAGATCCGGATCGCGGCAGGCAGGACGGCGACGCGGAGGCGGCGCGCGAGGTGATGCGCGAGCACTGCGGCGGGACGGCGGCGCTGCTGCGGGGTTTTCTGGCCTGAG
>NZ_JBHXRX010000030.1:0-99912 GCF_042714995.1 Streptomyces sp. NPDC058665 | reverse complement strand
GGATTAGGGAGCGGGGTCTGGTGCGTGCGATCGCAAGGCGGAGGAGGGAGACATGGCGGAGCCATGGCGACCGACGACAACGCGGCGAGCGCGCGCACCAGGGACCGCGAGCCCGGCAAGATCGACAAGACACCCCCTAAGTCCCCTGGGTGCGGGACGCATGGCACCACGCCTGCCACAGGGACGCCACGGCCCGCCTGTGACCCAGGCCTCAGTTGGCGAACTGGCGGTCCCTGACCGCCCGCCAGCGCTCCGCCAGGCGTTCGTACGCCTCGCCCGCCGCCTCGCCGTCGCCGGCCCGCAGCGCCGCGATCCCGGCCGCCACGTCCGCCGCCGACCGGTCGTCGGCGAGCTGCGGCCCGGTCAGGGCGTGCACCAGCCCGCCGTAGTCGAGCTCGACCAGCGAGCGGGGGTGGAATTCCTCCAGCCACCGTCCCACGTCTATGAGGCCCTCAATGAGCGGGCCCTCGTCGACCGACTCCCGCAGCGCCTTCAGCGCGCGGGCCAGCCTCCGCCGCGCCTGCACCATCGGGGTCCGGTAGCGCAGGGCCGGCGCCGTGGGGCCCGACTCCTCGTACGCCCGGTACTCGCGCTCGTCGTCCGCGAAGAGCGTGAACCAGCGCACCGGCACCTGCCAGACCGCCGTCCTGATCCACGGCCGGGCGTCCGGGTTGCGGTCGCGCCACTGCTCGAAGTCGGCCGCCGCCTGCTCGCGTACGACCGAGGGCAGCACGGCCTCCAGCAGCGGCTTCGGCAGGGTGTCGCCCAGCGACTCCAGGGCCAGCCAGCCGCGCAGCCGGGTGCGCCAGGGGCAGACGCACACCACGCCGTCCACCTCCGTCACGAACGCGTCGGCGCTCTCGTGCACCGGCACCGCGACGGGTGGCGTGGGCAGCAAGTCCGCCAGGGAGCGCCGGAGTTCGTCCTGTGCGGTCGGCGTACGCTCCCGGGCGGCGTAACGCGCCCAGTGGCTTCTCTCGGGCTCGGGGAAGGCGGCCAGAGGCTCGTACACGCGCAGGTAGGAGGCGTAAGGGACGAGGAGTGAAGACACCGCTGGCATGCGGCGAATCGTCCCATGCCCGTACCCCCCGGGAGGGTGATCCTCGGCACTGCGTCGGATCTACGTCGCGGTAGGACTTACCCTCATGCCCAAACAGTCCCTCCCCACCCACAGGAGGGCTTTCACCGCTTCGTACTTGGGAGTCACCACCGTGACCGATGTGACCGGAGCCCCTGTCGCGACAGTCGACGCACTGCACACCCTGTTCCACTCCGAGCTGGGTGGCCATGAACAGGTCGTCCTCTGTCAGGACCGCGCCAGCGGGCTCAAGGCAGTCATCGCTCTGCACTCCACCGCCCTGGGCCCCGCCCTGGGCGGCACTCGTTTCTACCCGTACGCCTCCGAGCAGGACGCCGTCGCCGACGCGCTGAACCTGTCGCGGGGGATGTCGTACAAGAACGCCATGGCCGGTCTGGACCACGGCGGTGGCAAGGCCGTGATCATCGGTGACTCCGAGCAGTTCGAGGGCAGTCAGCGCACGGAGCTGCTGCTGGCGTACGGACGGTTCGTGGCCTCCCTCGGCGGCCGTTACGTCACGGCGTGCGACGTCGGTACGTATGTCGCCGACATGGACGTCGTCGCCCGCGAGTGCCGCTGGACGACGGGCCGCTCGCCCGAGAACGGCGGCGCCGGCGACTCCTCCGTACTGACTGCGTTCGGTGTCTTCCAGGGGATGCGCGCGAGCGCCAGGCACCTGTGGGGCGACCCGTCGCTGCGTGGCCGGAAGGTGGGCATCGCGGGCGTCGGCAAGGTCGGACACCACCTGGTGGAGCATCTGCTCCAGGACGGCGCGTCCGTCGTGATCACGGACGTACGGGACGATTCGGTGCTCCGGATCACCGACCGGCACCCCGAGGTCACCGTCGCCGCCGACACCGACGCGCTGATCCGCGCGGAGGGTCTGGACGTCTACGCACCGTGCGCGCTCGGCGGCGCGCTGAACGACGACTCCGTGCCCGTACTGACCGCGAAGGTGGTGTGCGGGGCGGCCAACAACCAGCTCGCGCACCCGGGCGTCGAGAAGGATCTGGCCGACCGCGGCATCCTCTACGCGCCGGACTACGTGGTGAACGCCGGAGGCGTGATCCAGGTGGCCGACGAACTCCACGGATTCGACTTCGAGCGGTCCAAGGCGAAGGCCGCGAAGATCTTCGACACCACGCTTTCAATATTCGTACGTGCGAAGGACGACGGGATTCCGCCGGCCGCGGCGGCCGACCGGATCGCCGAGCAGCGCATCTCGGAGGCCCGCCTCCGCTGAGGTCCCCGGCGGGGCGGCCGGCCGGTGCGACGCCGTCGCGCGGCTCCGGGGGAGACGAGACTCACCCCGGTCGGCGGGTCGCCCCTCAAGAAGAGGTTAAAATCGCAGCTGACCAGCGAGGACACCCGTTCTCGCCGGTCCCGCGCCGAGGCGCGTCATGCGGGCGGCGTACCGTATGGCCGCGGAAGCAGGTACCGTTGAAGTCCTAAGGACGGGTCTCTCTGCGGAGAGCTCGTTCTGAAACATGAACGCGTGTCAAGACTCTGGGGCCGTGGAGCCCCGTCACCGAGGGGGTCGAGCCATGGGGCGCGGCCGGGCCAAGGCCAAGCAGACAAAGGTCGCCCGCCAGCTGAAGTACAACAGCGGCGGGACAGACCTGTCGCGTCTGGCCAATGAGCTGGGCGCATCGCCTTCGAGTCAACCGCCGAACGCTGAGCCGTTCGAGGATGACGACGAGGAAGATGACCCGTACGCACAGTACGCGGAGCTGTACAACGACGACGAAGAGGACGAGGAGTCCGGCCCGTCGTCACAGCGTCGCGGCGCTTGACGTACGTACACCTCAAAAAGAAATCACCCATGTGACCCGGTCCGGGCTCCCTGGACCGGGTTTCACCATGAGACCGGCGCCGCGTCGGCGCGCCCACTGAACTAGGCATAGTCCCCGGTCAGCGCCGCGCCCGTAGTCGCGCCGGTGCTCTGTCGGTCCACGATGCCGCCGGCCACCCAGGCGCCCACGCCCCGGTCGGCGAGCGTCGTGAGGGCGCTGTCCACCGACTCCTCGGGGACGACGGCGATCATGCCGACGCCCATGTTGAGCGTCTTCTCCAGCTCCGTACGCTCCACCTGACCCGCCGAGCCGATCAGGTCGAAGACCGCGCCCGGCGTCCAGGTCGAGCGGTCCACGGTCGCGTGCAGATGGTCCGGGACGACGCGCGCCAGGTTGTTGGCAAGGCCGCCGCCGGTGATGTGGCTGAAAGCGTGCACCTCGGTGGTCCTGGTCAGGGCCAGGCAGTCCAGCGAGTAGATCCTGGTGGGCTCCAGCAGCTCCGCGCCGAGCGTGCGGCCGAACTCCTCGACCTCGCGCTCCAGCGACCAGCCCAGCCGGTCGAACACCACGTGCCGGACGAGCGAGTACCCGTTGGAGTGAAGCCCGGAGGACTCCATGGCGATCACCACGTCACCCGTACGGATACGATCCGCGCCCAGCAGCCGGTCCGCCTCGACCACGCCCGTACCGGCGCCGGCGACGTCGAAGTCGTCCTCACCGAGGAGACCGGGGTGCTCGGCCGTCTCGCCACCGACGAGGGCGCAGCCGGCCAGCACACAGCCCTCGGCGATGCCCTTGACGATGGCGGCGACCCGCTCGGGGAAGACCTTGCCGACGCAGATGTAGTCGGTCATGAACAGCGGTTCGGCGCCGCACACCACCAGGTCGTCCACGACCATGCCCACGAGGTCGTGGCCGATCGTGTCGTAGACGCCCATCTTGCGGGCCAGATCGACCTTCGTACCGACGCCGTCGGTGGCCGAGGCGAGCAGCGGGCGCTCGTAGCGCTTGAGGGCGGAGGCGTCGAAGAGGCCGGCGAAGCCGCCGAGGCCGCCGACGGTCTCGGGGCGCTGGGTCTTCTTCACCCACTCCTTCATCAGCTGGACGGCGCGGTCGCCGGCCTCGATGTCGACGCCCGCGGCGGCGTAGGAGGCACCGGAGGATTCAGCTGGCATGGCGGGGAGCTTTCGTGTCATTGCTGCGGAGATACGGTTCGGGTCCGTGGGTCCGGGACGTGGCCGTGGGCCGCCGCGGCCGGGAGGAGGGTCGCGGCGGGCCTGTACGGGCACGTTCACGTTCACGGGCGCTCACGGCCGGTGTCAGGGCCGCCTGAGGGCGTCGGCGGCGTCGGCGCCGCCCGCCAGCTCGGTCTCCAGCAGCTGCTTGCCGAGGAGTTCGGGGTCGGGCAGGTCCATCGGGTACTCGCCGTCGAAGCAGGCGCGGCAGAGGTTCGGCTTGGCGATGGTGGTCGCCTCGATCATGCCGTCGATGGAGATGTACGAGAGGGAGTCGGCACCCAGTGACCTGCCGATCTCCTCGATGGACATGCCGTTGGCGATCAGCTCCGCGCGGGTGGCGAAGTCGATGCCGAAGAAGCAGGGCCACTTCACCGGCGGGGACGAGATCCGGATGTGGACCTCGGCGGCGCCCGCCTCGCGGAGCATCTTGACCAGGGCCCGCTGGGTGTTGCCGCGGACGATCGAGTCGTCGACGACCACCAGGCGCTTGCCCCTGATGACCTCTTTAAGAGGATTGAGCTTGAGGCGGATGCCGAGCTGGCGGATGGTCTGTGAGGGCTGGATGAACGTCCGGCCCACGTACGCGTTCTTCACCAGTCCCGAGCCGTACGGGATGCCGCTCGCCTCCGCGTACCCGATCGCGGCGGGGGTGCCTGACTCGGGAGTGGCTATGACGAGGTCGGCGTCGGCCGGCGCTTCCTTGGCGAGTTTGCGCCCCATCTCCACCCGGGAGAGGTAGACGTTCCGGCCGGCGATGTCGGTGTCCGGGCGGGCCAGATACACATACTCGAAGACACAGCCCTTGGGCTTCGCTTCAGCGAATCGGGAGCTGCGGAGACCGTTCTCGTCGATGGCGATCAGCTCGCCGGGCTCGATCTCCCTGACGTACGTGGCGCCGCAGATGTCGAGCGCGGCGCTCTCGGAGGCCACGACCCAGCCGCGTTCGAGCCGGCCGAGGACCAGCGGGCGGATGCCCTGGGGGTCGCGGGCCGCGTACAGGGTGTGCTCGTCCATGAAGACGAGCGAGAAGGCGCCCTTGACGTGCGGCAGGACCCGCGGTGCGGCCTGTTCGACGGTGAGGGACTTGCCGTCGTCGTCCGTCTGCCCGGCGAGGAGCGCCGTGATCAGGTCGGTGTCGTTGGTGGCCGCGACGCGGGTCGTGCGGCCGTTCTCCTTGGGGAGGTCGGCGACCAGTCCGGCGAGCTCCGCCGTATTGACCAGATTGCCGTTGTGACCGAGCGCGATCGAACCGTGCGCGGTGGCCCGGAACGTCGGCTGCGCGTTCTCCCACACCGAGGCTCCGGTGGTGGAGTAGCGGGCGTGGCCCACGGCGATATGCCCTTGGAGGGAGCCGAGGGAAGTTTCGTCGAAGACCTGTGAGACAAGGCCCATGTCTTTGAAGACAAGAATCTGGGAGCCGTTGCTCACTGCGATACCCGCGGATTCCTGTCCGCGGTGTTGCAGTGCATACAGTCCGAAGTAGGTGAGCTTGGCGACCTCTTCACCGGGGGCCCAGACTCCGAAGACGCCGCAAGCGTCCTGAGGGCCCTTCTCGCCGGGGAGGAGGTCGTGGCTGAGTCGTCCATCACCACGAGGCACGCCACCGAGTGTAGGCGAGATCGACCGCTGGTCCGAATGCGGTACGGAAGTGGGCCGGGAGACGGACCCCGCGGCGGGCCGGCGGCGTGTCGCCACCGGCCCGGCCGGGGAGGCCCCCCTTCACCAGGCGGAACCGCGCCTGTACTACTTCGCGGGGGTGCCGGCGGCGGCCCCGAAACCGCTGCCGTCGGCCGTCTTGAGGGTCAGCTCACGGTGGTGCACCTCATACGTCACCTGTCCGTCGAGCACCTTCAGGAGCTTGCGTTCCAGGGACATTCCCGGCTCCGGGCAGATCTTCCTGGTGGATTTGACCGGCCCGAAGGTGATCGTGGTGTCCGTGGTCTTCGCGGACGCCGAGAACGTGTTGCAGCCGAGGTCGCCGCTCACGGTGCCGTCCTTGGCGAAGGTGAGCGTCGCCTTCGCGGTCTCGCCCTTCTTGTCCTTGGGCAGCGAGCTGGCCGTTTCCCCGGCGAGAAGGCTGGTGACGGCCCACCCCGTGCCCACGAGCGGGGCCGGCTCCTCGGCGGACAGGGCGATGGAGTCGCCTCCGGCGCCGGTGAGGGTGAGCTTCTTGTCCTCGACCTTGGCCTTGAGCTTGCCGCCGAAGGCGTCGCCGAGTGCCTTCTCGAAGGCCGCCAGCTCGTCCGGGCAGGCGATCATCGTCGTGGACTTCTCACCGACAGTGAGGGTGTCGCCCTCGATGGTGACCTCTGCGCCGATGGAGTTGCAGCCGGTCCGTGCGCTGGCCTTGCCCTTGGAGTCGATCTCCACACTGGCGCCCTCGGGCACCGGGGCCTTCTTGCCGCCGACGTTCAGGCTCTCGATGTTCCAGCGCACATCGGTGAGGGGCAGATCGGTCCCCACCGAGCTCCCGGCCTCGGCCGCCCCGTCGGACTCTCTGCCGGACTCGGTGCCGCAGCCGGCGAGGGCGAGGAGGGCCAGGGTCGTGAGGGCGGTGACGGTGGTCACTGACTGTTTCCGCATACCGGTGGGACGAGACAGGCCCGGGTCCGGTTCCGTGCGGTTGCCGCGCGGGCCGGGCCCGGCCCGTTCAGCTCATGACCGGGAGCAGCCCGCCGAGGTCCGCGCGTTCCCCGCTGGCGCTGACCCGTGCCGCTGCCAGCGCGTCGGTCCATGCCGTACGTCCAGTGGCGAGCCGCAGCCAGGTGACCGGGTCCGTCTCGACGACGTTCGGCGGGGTGCCGCGGGTGTGCCGGGGCCCCTCCACGCACTGCACGACGGCGTACGGCGGGATCCGCACCTCCGTGGACGCTCCCGGCGCCTTGATCGCGAGCGCGTCGGCGAGCAGCCGGGTGCAGGCGGCGAGTGCCTGCCGGTCGAGGGGGACGGCGAGCCCGAGGGCGCGGTTCAGGTCGTCGGTGTGGACGACGAGCTCGACGGCACGGGTGACCAGGAAGTCCCCCAGCCTCATGGCACCGACCCGGACGGCGATCAGCCGCTCGGGCGGGGTGTCCTTCAGCAGGCCGGTGATCCGGCCCGCGGTGCGCTCGAACAGTTCGGCGGGCTCGGCGGAGGCCGCGTACACCTTGACGTCGTCCGAGATCGGGGCGGCCACCGCGGCGGTCGCGAACGCCCACTCGGGCAGTCCCAGCTCCACGGCGGGCGGCGCGGGCTGCTCCACCGCGCGGCTGACGCTCTCGACGCCCATGCACAGGTGTGCGGTCAGTTCGCGTACGGTCCAGTCGCCGAGGCCCGCGGGTTGGGCGAGCTGCTCGGGGGTGAGGGCGGCGACCGCTTCGCGCACGTGCGCGAACTGGGTGAGGACAGCGGTACGGGTCCTGTCGGAGTCGTAACCGCGTTGTTTGCGCTTCTTGGCCGGGGGCATAGCCGGGAGGCTAATCGAGCCGGTCGGCGGACGGGACTTCCGTCGTGGACGTCTCCCGCGGGGTCAGCGCCTCGGGCGGCGTGAACGACTCGCCGTTGGCCGGGACCCCCACGCCGCGCCAGGTGAAGGGGATGCCGCGCGCCGTGTCCAGATCGAGCCCGTCCATCAGCTGGAAGTGGACGTGGGCCTCCGTCGAGTTGCCGGTGTTGCCGCACGCCGCGATCCGCTGCCCCGCCCGCACCGTGTCCCCGGCCGCGACGGTCACCGAGCCCTGCTTCAGGTGCGCGTACAGGGCGTACGTGCCGTCACCGAGGTCAAGCACCACGTGGTTGCCGACGATCCACGACGGCCCCGCCGCTTCCCGTGCCGCTCCTTCGACCAGCATCATCCAGGCGAGCGCCGGGAGAGAGGTCCTGGTCAGATGGTCGCGGCGCCGGTCCAGCACCCGTACGACTGTCGCGTCGGCGACGGCCAGCACGGGGGCGCCGAAGGCCGGATAGCGGCCGTTCCCGCGCGCGAGCGGCCACAGCTTCGCGAACGGCGGGCGGGTGTCGGGCTCCGGCGCGGCCAGGATGTCGATGGCGTACGTCTGGCCGTAGCCGTGAATGCCATGGCTGGGCACCTTGTCCGCCGGGCTGTTGAGCGCGGTCCAGCGCCCGGACACCGGCGCCAGTGTCTCGACGGGCGCGCGGGCGGTCGGCCCCTTCAGCGCGGCCGACGTCAGCCGGCCCAGGACCACGAACACCACGATGGGCAGCACGGCGGGGACGCAGAGCAGCCACAGCGGTGGATACCGGTTCGCGAAGATCATGCCGAGGACCAGCACGAGGACGAACAGCCAGCAGGCGCGGGCCACGGTCATGGCCAGTTTCCGGACGGACATGGTGCGGGTCACCTCGGTTCTCCGGTGGGGGTGGTGAGTTCCTCGTCAGTTCCTGGCGGCGGACAGCATCACCAGCAGCGGTACGACCCGGGCGCCCGGCACCTCGTAACGCCCCCGCCCCGTCGTCTGGAGCCAGCCGGCCCCGGTCAGCTGGCGCAGGTGGTGGTAGATCTGGCCGGTGGTGCCTATGTCGTCGAGCGCGGCCAGTTCGGCCGCTGTACGCAGACCGCCGAGGATCTCGCGCAGCAGCCGCAGCCGTACGGCGTGCCCGAGCGCGGCGAAGCAGTCGGCGGCAACCGACCAGTCGGCGTCGAGCACCCCGTCGGTCAGCTCGGTGAACTGCCACTTGTAGTGCTCCTCGGTCGGCAGCCGTACCGAGCCCGTGTACGTCACGCCGCCGCCGGGCGCGTCCAGCTCCGCGAGCTGCTCCTCCAGGAGCTGGAGCGGCCGGAAGGTGTCGTCCTGCGTCGGCCCCGGCCGCTCCCCTCGCGGCGGCCTGGGCGACGCCTCCGGCTCCGCGCGCTCCAGCGCCGCGAGCCGGCGCTCCAGCTCGGCGACACGCTCCTCCAGTTCCATACCAAGAAGTTACGTAATTACGTAATCGAGCGCAACCCCTCCCGCGTACGGGCATGACAAAGCCCCCGCCCGGTTCCGTGAGAACCGGGCGGGGGCCAGGAGAGTCTTTCTCAGGCGAGCAGCGCCTCGATCGTCCCCTCGTGCGCCGTCCGCAGCTCGCTCAGCGGAATGCTGAACTCGCCCTGGACCTCGACCTCTTCGCCGTCCACGACACCGATCCGCGTCGCCGGCAGCCCGCGCGCCCCGCACATGTCGGTGAAGCGCGTCTCCTCGCTGCGCGGCACCGCGACGACCGCACGCCCGGCCGACTCGCTGAACAGGAACGTGAAGGCGTCGCCCGTGGCGGAGCCGCTGATCGACGACGAGTCCGGCACGACCAGCCGCGCGCCGTGGCCGCCCCGCAGGCACGACTCGGTGACGGCCTGGATCAGACCGCCGTCGCTCAGGTCGTGCGCCGCGTCGATCATGCCGTCGCGCGAGGCCGAGATCAGGATCTCGCCGAGCAGCTTCTCCCGGTCCAGGTCCACCTTCGGCGGCAGTCCGCCCAGATGGTCGTGGATCACCTGCGACCACGCCGACCCGCCGAACTCCTCGCGGGTCTCGCCCAGCAGATAGAGGAGCTGGCCCTCTTCCCCGAAGGCGATCGGCGTACGGCGCGTGACGTCGTCGATCACACCGAGCACGGCCACGACCGGCGTCGGGTGGATCGCCGTCTCACCGGTCTGGTTGTAGAGCGAGACGTTGCCGCCGGTGACCGGGGTGCCCAACTGGAGGCAGCCGTCCGCGAGTCCGCGCGTGGCCTCGGCGAACTGCCACATGACCGCCGGGTCCTCGGGCGAACCGAAGTTGAGGCAGTCCGAGATGGCGAGCGGCTTGGCGCCGGAGGCGGCCACGTTGCGGTACGCCTCCGCCAGCGCGAGCTGCGCGCCCGCGTACGGATCGAGCTTGGCGAACCGGCCGTTGCCGTCCGTCGCCATCGCCACACCGAGGTTGGTCGACTCGTCGATCCGGACCATGCCCGCGTCCTCGGGCTGCGCGAGCACCGTGTTGCCCTGGACGAAGCGGTCGTACTGGTCGGTGATCCACGCCTTCGACGCCTGGTTCGGCGACGCGACGAGCCGCAGCACCTGCTCCCGCAGCTCGGCCGAATTCGCCGGCCGGGCAAGCTTGTTGGCGTCGTCGGCCTGGAGCGCGTCCTGCCAGTCGGGACGGGCGTACGGACGGTGGTAGACCGGACCGTCGTGCGCGACCGAGCGCGGCGGCACGTCCACGATCTGCTCGCCGTGCCAGAAGATCTCCAGCCGGGTGCCCTCGGTGACCTCACCGATGACGGTGGCGATGACGTCCCACTTCTCGCAGATCTCCATGAACCGGTCGACCTTGTCGGGCTCGACGACCGCGCACATGCGTTCCTGCGACTCGCTCATGAGGATTTCCTCGGGCGAGAGGGACGAGTCACGCAGCGGCACGGTGTCCAACTCGACCCGCATACCGCCCGATCCGGCCGAGGCCAGCTCGCTCGTCGCACAGGAGAGCCCGGCGCCGCCGAGGTCCTGGATACCGGCGACCAGCTTCTCCGCGAAGAGCTCCAGGGTGCACTCGATGAGGAGCTTCTCCTGGAAGGGGTCGCCCACTTGGACCGCCGGGCGCTTGGCCGGTCCGGTCGACTCGAAGGTCTCGGAGGCCAGCACCGAGACGCCGCCGATGCCGTCGCCGCCGGTGCGGGCGCCGTACAGGATCACCTTGTTGCCGGTGCCCGACGCCTGCGCGAGATGGATGTCCTCGTGCCTCATCACGCCGATACAGCCCGCGTTGACCAGCGGATTGCCCTGGTAGCAGGGGTCGAAGACGACCTCGCCGCCGATGTTCGGCAGGCCCAGGCAGTTGCCGTAACCGCCGATGCCGGCGACGACCCCGGGCAGCACCCGCCGGGTGTCGGAGTGGTCGGCCGCGCCGAAGCGCAGCGGGTCCACGACGGCGACCGGGCGGGCGCCCATGGCGAGGATGTCGCGCACGATGCCGCCGACGCCGGTGGCCGCGCCCTGATAGGGCTCGATGTACGAGGGGTGGTTGTGCGACTCGACCTTGAAGGTGACCGCGTACCCCTGGCCGACGTCCACGACGCCCGCGTTCTCGCCGATGCCCACCAGCATCGCGTCACTGGCCGGGGCCTTGTCGCCGAACTGCTTGAGATGGACCTTGCTGCTCTTGTACGAGCAGTGCTCGGACCACATCACCGAGTACATGGCCAGCTCGGCGCCGGTCGGCCGACGGTCCAGGATCTCGCGGATCCGGGCGTACTCGTCCTCCTTGAGGCCGAGTTCCTTCCAGGGCTGGTCGACGTCGGGCGTCCCCGTCGCGTGCTTGACGGTGTCCAGGTTCTTGATCGTCATCAGGCGCTTACCAGCTTCTTCAGGATCGAGGTGAAGAACCCGAGCCCGTCGGTACGGCCCGTACCGATCAGCGGTTCCACGGCGTGCTCGGGGTGCGGCATCAGACCGACGACATTGCCCGCCGCGTTCGTGATGCCCGCGATGTCGCGGAGCGAGCCGTTCGGATTGCCGTCCAGATAGCGGAAGGCGACCCGGCCCTCGGCCTCCAGCTCGTCCAGGACCGGCTCGGCGGCCACGTACCGGCCGTCGATGTTCTTCAGCGGTACGGAGATCTCCTGGCCCGCCGTGTAGTCGGCGGTCCACGCGCTCTCCGCGTTCTCCACCCGCAGCCGCTGGTCACGGCAGATGAAGTGCAGATGGTTGTTGCGCAGCATGGCGCCCGGCAGCAGATGCGTTTCCGTGAGGATCTGGAAGCCGTTGCAGATCCCCAGGACCGGCATACCGCCCTTCGCCTGCTCGATGATCGTCGCCATCACCGGCGAGAAACGGGAAATGGCACCGGCCCGCAGATAGTCCCCGTAGCTGAATCCGCCCGCCAGGACAACGGCGTCCACCTGCTTGATGTCCTTGTCGCGGTGCCAGAGTGAGACAGGCTCGGCTCCGGCGATCCGCACCGCGCGAAGACTGTCGCGGTCGTCGAGAGTGCCGGGGAAAGTGACGACTCCGATACGAGTGGTCACGACTCCACCTTTACGACGAAGTCCTCGATGACGGTGTTGGCGAGGAACGTCTCGGCCATCTCATGGATGCGGGCGAGGGCGGCCTCGTCGACCGGGCCCTCCACCTCCAGCTCGAAACGCTTTCCCTGGCGGACGTCCGCGATCCCGTCGAAACCCAGCCGGGGCAGTGCGCGCTGCACTGCTTGTCCTTGCGGGTCGAGGATCTCCGGCTTGAGCATGACGTCGACTACGACGCGTGCCACTGGCACTCCCGGTGGTGTGGTGCGGCTGTGTGCAGCTGTCTGCTGCCGTGTGCGGCTGTGGTTCTGACCGGGGAATCCCCCGACCCCCCGAGTCCTCTCAGCGTACCCGCACACAAAATCTACGCGGGTAGATATCCACCCGCCGCCGGACTCTCCACCGATCTCCGTCGATATCGCGCCGGGAGTCCACACGGAAAAATCCAGGAAAAAACTCGCCCTCACCATTGCCGCCGGACACGCTGATGTAATTGGCTGGGCTTCACAATGCGAGGCAGTTCGCTGTACAAAGGAATAGAGCGACAGGGCGTATTGCCCCTAAACAGCCGGAAGGCCGGTATCACCGCACGTCAGCCATGTTTCAGAAGCACGGGCCGACGGAGCGGGTGCCGCATGAAAGGACCGATATCCGTGGCGCAGCGCGTAGTGGTCACGCTCTCCGACGACATCGACGGCGGAGAAGCGGCGGAAACGGTCTCGTTCGGCCTCGACGGGAAGTCGTACGAGATCGACCTCAATCCCGCCAATGCAAAGAAACTACGCAAGGCCCTGGCCCCGTACCTGGAGGCGGGCCGGCGGCAGACCCATGCCGGCAGGAACCGTAAGTCGTACCGGCACACGGCCCTCGCGCCCGACCCGGCGGCCGTACGCGCCTGGGCGCTCTCGCACCGGATGGAGGTGCCGGCCCGCGGCCGGATCCCCAAGCGGGTCTACGAGGCGTTCCGCGAGGCGAGTTGAGACACCGGCCGCCGACGCGGCCGGACGGGCACGCCGGGGAACGGAGTTGCACTGCACCCCCAGCGATCGGCTAGAGTCTGGAGCACGCCGAAGGGCAAGGCCGAAAAGCCGAACCTGACGCAGCGTGCGGGTGTAGTTCAGTAGTAGAACGCCCCCTTTCCAAGGGGGAGGCGCAGTGTGCGATTCCTGTCACCCGCTCTGCATCACATCGAAGGTTGTTGTTGATGGACGATGCACTGCGGACGTAGCTCAGTTGGTAGAGCGCAACCTTGCCAAGGTTGAGGTCGCCAGTTCGAACCTGGTCGTCCGCTCCGTATCGAAGGTCCCGGTCACTTGTTGGCCGGGACCTTCGTCGTACGCGACACCGGGCGGGCCCCTTCTCGCTCTCGATCCGTGCACCGATGACATTTGTCATGAGCACCGATGACAGCGCGCACTGCTCCCGGGACCGATCCGCCGGAAACCTTGAGGGCATGACACGAACTCGGGGAATCCACAGCACGAGCACAGCGCATTCGGACGGGAACGTCATCGAAGTGGACCGGCTCCGGCGCACGTATGCCGGCGGGTTCCAGGCGGTGAACGAGATCTCCTTCACCGTCGGGGAGGGGGAGCTGTTCGCGCTGCTCGGTACGAACGGCGCGGGCAAGACCTCCACCGTCGAGATGCTGGAAGGCCTCACCCGCCCCAGCGGCGGGACGGTACGGGTCTTCGGGCGGGACCCGTACACGGACAGGGCGCGGGTACGGCCGCGGACCGGGGTGATGCTCCAGGAGGGCGGCTTTCCGAGCGATCTGACGGTCAAGGAGACCGTACAGATGTGGGGAGGCTGCACGAGCGGCGCACGGCCCGCCGGCGAGGCGCTGGAGCTCGTGGGGATGACCAAGCGCGCCGACGTGCGGGTCAAGCAGCTCTCCGGCGGTGAGAAGCGGCGCCTGGACCTGGCGCTCGCGCTGCTCGGGCAGCCCGAGGTGCTGTTCCTGGACGAGCCGACGACCGGCCTGGACGCCGAGGGGCGGCGGGACACCTGGGAGCTGGTGCGGCAGCTGCGCGACGGCGGCACGACCGTCCTGCTGACCACGCACTACCTGGAGGAGGCCGAGGGCCTCGCGGACCGGCTGGCGATCATGCACGCGGGCCGGATCGTGGTCTCGGGCACACCGGCGGAGGTGACGGCGACCAGGCCGGCCCGGATCCGGTTCAGGCTGCCCGTGGGGGTGGAGCCGGGGCATCTGCCACTCACGCTGCGCGCGGCGGCGGACGGCCGGCAGATCAGCATCCGTACCCAGGAACTCCAGCGGGATCTCGGTGAACTGCTCCGCTGGGCCGGGGAGTTCGGCGTACACCTGGAGGCGCTCGACGCCCGCTCGGCCTCGCTCGAAGAGGCGTTCCTGGACATCGCGGCACAGCGCACCGGGGCCGCGGCTGCCGGTACGGGCATGAACGGCACGGGCAGCACGGGAGAGGCGGCAGCGGCATGAGCACGGCACTCGCACAGAACCGGGAGACGGCCGCCGAGGGCGGGACGACGACCATGGCGGGACGGCTGGGGGCGCTCGCGCGGGCCGAGATGACCATGCTCGTACGCAACAGGACGATGCTCTTCATGGCCCTGTTCATGCCGGTCTTCCTGATCCTCTCGACCAAGGCCTCGCTGAAGAACGTCGATCTGAGCGGGACCGGGCTGAACATCACGGAGGTCGCGCTGACGGGCGGCATCGGCATGGTGCTACTCATGGTCGTCTATATGAACCTCACCTCCGCCTACACCGCCCGGCGCGAGGAACTGGTGCTCAAGCGGCTCCGTACGGGCGAGGTCTCCGACCAGGAGATCCTGGCCGGGACCGCGCTGCCCGCCGCGTCGCTGGCGCTCGCGCAGTGCGTCGTGCTGGTCGTCGCCGGGGTCGCGGTCCTGGACGTGAGCGCTCCGCAGCGGCCCGAGCTGCTGGTCCTGGGGGTGCTGGCGGGCATCGGGCTGATGGCGGCGCTGGCCGCCGCTTCGGCGTCGTTCACCCGTACCGTGGAGAGCGCGCAGATCACCACTCTGCCGATGCTGCTGATCTCGGCGATGGGATCGGGACTGTTCGTGCCGCTGGAGGCGCTGCCGGACAACGTCGCCTCGGTCTGCGAGCTGCTGCCGATGACCGGGCTCGTGACCCTGGTGCGGGCCGGCTGGCTGGGCGGCGCTTCGGGCGGCGACCTGCTGACGGCGGGACTGAATACCCTGGTCTGGACGGTGCTGGCGGTGTTCGCTGTCAGGCAGTGGTTCCGCTGGGAGCCGCGGCGCTGAGCGCCACGAGGACACGGACACCAGAGCCGACACCAGCACCGACACGGACGAGAGCCCGGGAGGGACCACATGGCGAGGACGCGGGCGACGGGCTCATGGGCCGGGAAGAGCAAGCCGGCCAAGGTCGAGATCTACACCCGCTGGTCCTTCCACTCCTTCGCGCTGATCGAGGTGGGAGTCCTCGCACTGCCCCTCCTGAGCGCCGACTCCCCGGCCGGCGGCTGGTTCCTGCTGCTGGTCTGCGCCCACGCGCTCGCGGCCGCCGCCACCACTTCGTACGCCCTGTCCTGGGCGCTCGGCAGGCAGGCCAGGCCGGTCCGGCTCATGACCGCGACGGCCGTGCTCACGGCCGTCGGCATCGTGGCGGCGATGAGCGTGTTCCCCCGGGAACCGAACGTGGACGAGGCCCAGTCCGTCGCCTATCTGCTCGTCACGTTCGCCTGCTTCGGCGTCGGGGCGCTGGCCGTCGGCGTGCGCCGAGTGCGGAGCATGCTGCTGATGGTGCTGGCCACGCTGGTCCTCGTGGCGGTGGCCGGTCTGGTGTTCCGAGTGGGGTTCGCCGCCGTCCTGGGGAATGTGATGGGGGTGCTGCTGGCCTCGCTGGCACTGGTCTTCGCCTGCGGCTTCTCCGTCTGGCTGGCCAAGTCCGTGTGGGAGCTGGACAGCGCCAGGGAGCTCCAGGCGCGGCTCGCCGTCGCAGAGGAGCGGCTGCGGTTCGGCCGTGACATGCACGACGTCATGGGCCGCAATCTGGCGGTGATCGCGCTCAAGAGCGAACTCGCGCTGCAACTGGCGCGGCGCGGCGGTACGGAGCAGGCGGCCGAGCAGATGGCCGAGGTGCAGCGGATAGCGCGGGAGTCGCAGCGCGAGGTGCGGGCCGTCGTACGGGGATACCGGGAAGTGGATCTGCACACCGAACTGGAAGGCGCACGGGGCGTGTTGGAGGCCGCCGGCATCGGTTTCGAGCTGGACCTGGAGGGGGCGGCCGGAGCCGTCTCGGGCGGCGTCGGAGAGCTGCCCGGCGGGCTCGACGGCGGGCTGACTCCCGAGGTGCGCTCCGCCCTCGGGTGGGTGGTCCGGGAGGCCGCCACGAACGTGCTGCGGCACGGGGACGCGCGGCACTGCACGGTACGGCTGACGGTACGAGAAGGGGGCGACGCGGTGCTGGTCGTGGAGAACGACGGGCTGCCCGAGCAGGGAGTCCTGGTCCGGGTGGGTTCGGGTGGCACACCCAGGACGGCCGGGGCCGGGCTGGCAGGGCTGCGCGAGCGGCTGGCCACGCTGGGTGGCACGCTCGACGCGGGCCCGGTGGCCGGTGCGCGCTTCCGGCTCACCGCCCGGGTGCCGCTGCCGGCGCCGTCCGCTTCGTCCGCGCCGTCCGGGGACGCGACCGCCGCCGAGCCGGTGGCGCACCGTCCCGTATCCGACGAGGTGACCGCGTGAACAGCGGCGGACAAGACAGCGCCGGACAAGAGCAGCCCGGCGCGACGCCGGACGCTCCCGTACGTGTCCTCCTCGCCGACGACGAGCATCTGATCCGGGGCGCCTTCGCCGCGCTCCTCGGTCTGGAGGACGATCTGACCGTCGTCGCCGAGGCCGCCTCCGGGCCCGAGGCGCTGGCGATGGCGCTCGCGCACCGCCCGGACGTCGCCGTGCTCGATCTCCAGATGCCGGGCGCCGACGGTGTGAAGGTCGCCACATCACTCCGTACCGAACTGCCCAGCTGCCGCACGATGATCGTCACCAGCCACGGTCGGCCCGGTCATCTCAAGCGGGCCCTCGCGGCGGGCGTACGCGGCTTCGTACCGAAGACCGTCAGCGCCCTCCAGCTCGCCGAGATCATCCGCACCGTGCACGCGGGAAACCGGCATGTGGACCCCGAGTTGGCCGCCGACGCGATCTCGGCCGGGGACTCGCCTCTGACCGTGCGCGAGGCCGAGGTACTTGAGCTGGCCGCCGACGGGGCGCCGATCGCCGACATCGCGGCGTGGGCCTCGCTGTCACAGGGCACCGTACGGAACTATCTGTCGTCCGCCGCGTCCAAACTGGGGGCTTCGAGTCGGCATACGGCGGTGCGTCTCGCCCGCGAGCGAGGTTGGGTATAGTGGGTGACGCGCCACGGCGCATGCGGACGTAGCTCAGTTGGTAGAGCGCAACCTTGCCAAGGTTGAGGTCGCCAGTTCGAACCTGGTCGTCCGCTCAGTCACAAGAACCCCCGGCCGGATCACCGGCCGGGGGTTCTTCTTCGTCCCGGTGTTCGTAGTGTCCGCCGTCTGCTACCAGCGGGTGCCGGTGAGGAGTTCGTACGCCTCCAGATACTTGGCACGCGTCGCGTCCACGACCTCACCCGGCAGCTCCGGCGGCGGCTGCTCGCTCGCGCGGTCCCAGCCGGAGGCGGACGAGGTCAGCCAGTCACGTACGTACTGCTTGTCGTACGACGGCTGCGCGTGCCCCGGCTCCCAGCTCGCCGCCGGCCAGAAGCGCGAGGAGTCCGGGGTCAGCACCTCGTCGGCGAGCACCAGCCGGTCGTCGGCGTCGAAGCCGAACTCGAACTTCGTGTCGGCGAGGATGATGCCCCGGTCGCGGGCGATGTCCCGGGCGCGGCCGTAGACGTCGAGCGTCGTACGGCGCAGCAGCGCCGCGGTCTCCGCGCCGACCTGGCGGGCGACCTCCTCGTACGACACGTTCTCGTCGTGGTCGCCGACGGCGGCCTTCGTAGCGGGCGTGAAGATCGGCGCCGGCAGCTCGGAGCCGTCGACCAGGCCCTCGGGGAGGGCGAGTCCGCAGACGGTGCGGGTCTGCTCGTACTCGGTGAGGCCGGAGCCGGTGAGATAGCCGCGGGCGACGCACTCGACCGGGGTCATCCGCAGCGAGCGGCAGATCAGGGTGCGGCCCGCCCAGTCGGCGGGGGCGCCGTCCGGGAGGTCGGTGGAGACGACATGGTTGGGCGCGAGATCGGTGAGCCGGTCGAACCACCAGAGCGAGAGCTGGGTCAACACCCGGCCCTTGTCGGGGATTTCGGTGGGCAGGACCCAGTCGTAGGCGGAAATGCGGTCGCTGGCGACCATCACGAGATCGCCCGCCCCGTTCCGGTACAGGTCGCGCACCTTGCCGGTGTGCAGATGCACCAGACCCGGGACCTGAAGCGGCTCGGGCTTCTCTACGAATCCGGACACGGTTCCTCGTTCCTCGCCGTGGGAGTTTCCGGTTCCGATTGTCCCGTACGGGTTCGGGGCGGGGGCCGCGGGGCGTCGGTTCGTACTCAGTCGCGCTTGCAGATGCGGTCGAGGAGATTCGCCGTCGCCCGCTGGACGCGCGCGTCGACATGGCCGGGGCGGTCCAGCGCGGGCGACCAGGCGAAGGTCCCGGAGGCGAAGACGAGGGCGCCGGAGGGGGCCCGGTAGAGCGAAGTCTCCTGGTGGCGAAGGGCGTTGCCGCTGTCCCGGTACGGCGAGTGGGCCAGCAGCATCCGCTCGTCGTGCTCGGGCAGCGCCGTACGGGGGAAGTAGCGGTCGGCCTCACCTGCGACGAGGCCGGGGATCTCGTCGCCCTCAAAGGCGCCGGTGGCGTCCCAGAACCAGTGCTCCGCGTTCCGTACGACCATCGGGTGCGGCTCGGGGACCCGCCCCACGTACTGGATCCCGAGCAGCTGCTGCTCGGGTCTGTCGACCTCCCGCCAGAGGGCGGGGCGGCCGGGGCCGTGGCGCTTGCGGCAGGTGAGGAGGCGGCCGGGGACGCCGGAGGGGGACGGGCCCAGCTCGATCTGCCAGTACATGGTGTTGGCGGAGAGGAAGACCAGGGACGTGCCGTGCTCGCGCGCCCGCTCGACGGTGCGGCGCATCGGAAGCGACCAGTACTCGTCGTGGCCGGGGAAGACCAGCCCCCGGTAGCGGGTCGGGTCGATCAGGCCGGCGTGCAGGTCGCGGGCGTCGGCGTAGGCGATGTCGTAGCCGTAACGCTCGGCCCAGCGGATGAAGTCGTAGGCGTGGCCGACATGGATGGGCAGGCCGGCGCCCGCGTACGGGCGGTCGAAGGAGACGGTGATCGCCGCGTCCTCCTCGCCGAGGAGCCGGCCCTGTTCGTCCCAGGCGTGGTAGAGGCTGGCGCCGAGACGGCCGTCCTCCGGGTAGAGGTTGTACGCCTGCCAGGTGATGTCGGGGAGCAGGAGGAGCAGGTCGGCGGGGTGGGTGTCGCGGACCGTGAAGGGGATGTGGGAGCGGTAGCCGTCGGTGGTGGTGAGGACGGCGACGTACGCGCCTAGCGACCAATACGACGGGATCTGGAGGCGCCAGGAGAGCCACCAGTGGTGGCACGAGACGGTGCGCTCGGCGGCGAGCGGGGCCGGCTGGACGATCCCGGAGAGGCGGGGGCTCGTGGTGATCTTGCGGGCGCCCTCGCCGCCGTAGTGCCCGATCCGGTAGACGTCCACGGAGAACGGCTGGGGCGGATCGACGGTGATGTGGAAGTCGATCGACTCGCCGGGCGCGGCGGCGCCGGTGGAGGAGAAGCCCTTGATCTGGCGGTGGACGTCGTCTGCGGTGCGGGGGCCGGCGCGGTCGCGCCCGAGAGCCGATTCCGCGTACCAGGGGACGACCTGGCCCGTGTCGTCGAAGTAGGTCTCGCTGCCGCGCAGCCAGGGCACCGGTCCCTGGCCGAAGGGGTCGGAGACTGCGTGGGCGAGCGCGCCCGACTCCCACCGTCGGATGTGATCGGCGCACATTGGCGCGCCCCTCCCTGGATGCCCCGTGCAGGTGTTGATGGTTGATCGACTGCCGCCGGATGGGCCGCTGTTGGGCGGTCCGCGTCGGCGCCGGTCCCCAGCACATCACATAACGCACGCGCTCCGTCACCGTTCGTTGTGAATGGAACTGACCGGAAGTGGATGGAAGCGGTGCGCCGGGTGTGCGCCGGAGCGGGCGAGGGGCCTCCCGTGGGCTCACGCTCGGACTGTTTGGCCTGTTTCGCCGGTCGGGCGGTGACCGGCCTCACACCAGACGGACCGGCTTCTCCGCCCGTACGCCCGTCGCCGCCAGCCACTGTCGCAGCGGCTCGCCGTCGCCGTCCTCCACCAGGCTCAGCACTCCGCCCGCCAGATCCGTGCGGCGCCTGCCGTCCATCAGGAGAGCCGGGCCGTCGAGCCAGTCGAGCCCCGGGGCCGCGCCCGCCGTGTCGACGGCGGCGCAGCAGACCATCGCTGTGACGTGGTCGGCGAGCAGCTCACGGCCCGTACGCGGCGGCATGAGCGGGAACAGCGGCAGCGGGTCCGACCCGCGGAGCGCCAGGGCGTCGCCCGTGGCTTCGGCGGCCTGAGGCGCGCTCGGCGCCTGCGGCACGGCCTCGGCCTCCTCGCGCGCCACCTCGGCGCTGATCGCGGCGGCCAGGATGTCGCCCGCCTCCTCGCCCTGTCCGGCGAGATGGTCCATGACCCGGTCCAGCGTGGGTCCGGGCACGGCGGCGTCGGCCGTGGGATCGCCCGGCCGCACGGGGCTGCGTACGCCCATGCCGTCCAGGACGCGGTGCAGCCTCGCCGCTTCCGTACGCCACTTACGGTCCACGACCTCTTCCGGATACTGCTGCCAGTCGACCGGGGACCAGTCGGGGCCCGAGGCGGCCGGGCCCCCGTGGAAGAGGCGCGCGGCCAGCAGGGACGCGGCCTCGTCGACCATGCCGGGCTCTTCGAGCAGATCGCAGGCGGGGCGCTCGCCGAGCCGGGAGGCGAAGCCCTCGGCCAGCCGGTCGCGCCGCGAGAGCTCGGTCAGCGCCGATACGACTCCGGCGTCGAGCCGGGACGGCCAGCGGCCCATCCGCCAGGCGGGCAGGGCGACGCGGGTCAGCAGCCGGTCCCAGCCCGCGTAGGCGAGGCCGACCTGCTCCTGGGCGACGATCCGCAGGCCGTAGTCCACACTCTGCGCACGCTCGGACGCGGCGGACGCGACACCGCGCTCCATCAGGGCGGCGTGCTCGGCGCACGCGCGCAGCATCAGGCAGGCGACGCCGCCGACGACGGCGAGAGCAGCCCGGCGTATCAGCCCCAGGTCCTCGCGGGCCGCGAGGGCCACCGCGGCGTCCAGGCCCCGTACGAAGCGGCGGGCGGCGGCTATGTCCGGTTGCGACGCGGGGCCCGTACCGGCCACGACCGGGGCCAGCACGGCGCGCAGCTCGGCGACGCGCATCCACCAGAGGAAGGGGGAGCCGATCACGAGGACGGGTGCGGCTGGTGCGGAGGGCGCGGCGCGGCGACCGGCGGCGGGGGTGCCGTGGGTGCCTGCCGAGGTGCCCGGGGTGTGTGGTGCGGCGTGTGGGTCGTGCGGGCCGCCCGACGCGTCGGCGAGGGCGTGCGCGGGGTGCGTACGGTCCTCCAGCCAGCTGTCGCAGTCCGGTGTCAGCGCTATGGACGAGGGCGCGGGCACGTCGAGCCGCTCGGCCAGCTCCCGCACCAGGCGGTACAGGTCCGGGGCCGAGCTCTCGGCGATCTCCACGGTGGGGCTGAGTGCGGGTCTGGCCCTGGCGATCACCGCCGCGACGGCCGCCGCGCACAGCAGCACGACGACGGCGACACCGCTCACGATCCAGCGCGCGGCATCCCAACTCCCGCCGGTCAGACGGCCGGTGGCATCGGCCGCGAGCAGGACGACCGCTGCGGCCGTGGGCAGCAGAGCGATGCCCGCCGCTCTGCCGCGCACGCGCAGCACGGCGAGAGCCCGGACCCTGGCGCCCTGCGCGCCGATCTCCTCAACGACACCTGAACCGGACACGTCCGGATCTCACCCCCTCTGCCTGCACAACGGCGGATTTGCTCACTCCCCCACTGTGGCACCCGCCACTGACATCGCAATGCCGGTGGGCCAAGTGCCCGAATGCATGCGCCGCACCATAGTTGGGGCCCCGGCGGGGGTCATTCGGATGGGTTAACCGTCACTCGATGGAATGGCTTTGGTCAAAGGTGCTGACGTGGCCAATGTTCTTTGATGTGACGTCCGGGACGTGGCGGAGATGCGGTGAACGGGGCGTGAAAAGGCCCCGTCCGATCGGTTCGGACGGGGCCGGGGCCGGTTTCGGGCCCTTGGATGCCGCGTGCTGAAGGGCCGGTTCAGGCTTCGGCGGCCTCGCGGGCGATGTCCGTACGGTGCTGCGAGCCGTCCAGCCGGATGCGGTCGACGGCCGCGTACGCGCGCTTCCGCGCCTGCGCGAGATCCTTGCCGGTCGCTGTGACGGACAGCACACGGCCGCCGGCGCTGAGGACCGTGCCGCCGTCGTCGGCCAGCCGGGTCCCGGCGTGCAGGACGTACGCGTGCGGCGCATCCTGCGCGACGACGTCGGCCAGACCCTCGATCGGGTCGCCGGTACGCGGCGTACCGGGGTAGTTGTGCGAGGCCACAACGACCGTGACCGCCGCGTCGTCGCGCCAGACCAGGGCCGGCTGGTCGGCGAGCCTGCCCTCGGCGGCGGCGAGCAGGACACCGGCGAGCGGGGTCCTCAGCCGGGCCAGGACCACCTGCGTCTCGGGGTCACCGAAGCGGGCGTTGAACTCGATGACCCGCACACCGCGGCTGGTGATCGCCAGCCCCGCGTACAGCAGCCCGGAGAAGGGCGTGCCACGGCGGCGCAGCTCGTCCACGGTCGGCTGGAGGACCGTCTCCAGGACCTCGTCGACCAGCTTGGGGTCGGCCCACGGGAGCGGTGAATACGCGCCCATGCCACCGGTGTTGGGGCCTTCGTCACCGTCGAGCGCGCGCTTGAAGTCCTGGGCGGGGCGCAACGGGACCACCGTACGGCCGTCGGTGACGGCGAAGAGCGAGACCTCGGGGCCGTCGAGGAACTCCTCGATGACGACGCGGTCGCAGGCGAGCGCGTGCGCGCGGGCGGTGGCGAGGTCGTCGGTCACGACGACGCCCTTGCCGGCCGCGAGACCGTCGTCCTTGACGACGAAGGGGGCGCCGAAGGCGTCGAGGGCCTTGTCGATCTCTTCCGGGGTGGTGCAGACGTAGCTGCGCCCGGTGGGCACGCTCGCCGCCGCCATCACGGCCTTGGCGAAGGCCTTGGAACCCTCCAGCCGCGCGGCCTCGGCCGACGGGCCGAAGCAGGCGATCCCGGCGTCCCGTACGGCGTCGGCGACCCCGGCCACGAGCGGCGCCTCGGGTCCGACGACGACGAGCCCGGCCTCCAGCTCGGTGGCGAGGCGGGCGACGGCGGCACCGTCCATGACGTCGACCGCGTGCAGCTCGGCGACTTCGGCGATGCCGGCGTTGCCGGGCGCGCAGTGCAGAGCGGTGACGTCGGGATCGAGGGACAGAGAGCGGCACAGGGCGTGTTCGCGGGCACCGCCGCCGATGACAAGGACCTTCACGGGGGGCAGCCTAGCGCTGCCGCGGATGTCGTTCCCGACGGGACCAGGGTCTGTCGTTTGGATCAGGCCGGATCAGGGAGCGGGGGCTGGTGCGTGCGGTCGCAAGGCGGAGGAGGGAGACATGGCGACCGACGACAACGCGGCGAACGTGCGTGCCAGCCCCCGCGAGCCCGGCAAAATCCGAACGACAGACCCTAGTCGTTCGGGTACTCCTCGACGACGGTGGCACCGAGCTCGCGGACGATCAGGTCGTGGCCGGAGAGCGCGGAGTCGACGAGGTCAGCGTCGTCCTCTTCAGGAGTGTCGTCCTCGGGGGCGACGTGGTGAGGGGGCGGCGCGGCGGGAGCGTCCGACGGGCGGCGCTGCTCGGGCGGCGTACGGCCGGGGGCGGGTGCGGGCGGCTCAGGTCGCTGGGAGGGCGCGGGGGCGGGGTTCGGGGAGGACTGGGCGGGCGGCTGGGGCCGCTGGGAGGGGGCGGGGGCGGGCGGTCTGGAGCCGCCGCCTCCGTCCCCGCCGCTGTAGCCGCCGGGGGCACCGCCGCCACCGCCTCCGTAGCCGCCTCCGCCGCCGTAACTTCCGCCGCCGCCGGGGCTGTTGCCGCCACCGCCGCCGGACGCGGGCGGCTGCGGGGTGCCGCCCGAGGGATCGATGATCGCCTCGATCTTCCACTGCACGTGGAACTGCTCGGAGAGCGCCTGCTTGAGCACTTCCTCGCTGCCGCTGCCCGCGAAGTTGTCGCGGGCGCCCGCGTTGAGGAAGCCGATCTGGAGGGTCGTGCCGTCGAAGCCCGCGACCTGCGCGTTCTGACTGAGCAGGATCCAGGTGAAGCGACGGCGGTTCTTCACGGCCTCCAGGATGTCCGGCCACATGTTCCGCACCTGCCCGGCGCCCTGGGTCATGACGGGACCGCCGCCCTGGGCGGCCGGACCGGCGGGCTCCGGCGCGGGCGGGGCAGGGGCCTGTTCGGCGGGACCCGGCCCGCGACCGGGGGCGGAGGCCGTGGGCCAGCCGCCGGGCTTGCGGGGGGCCTCCGAGGCGGGGGCCGCCGCGCCGGGCCAGGCGCCGGGGCGGTTGCCGCTCGGGGGCGCGGGGTCGGCGGCGGGCGCGGGTGGGGCCGGGGGCGCGGGTGGGGCCGCGGGTGCGGGCGCGGGCGCCGGGCTTGGCGTACCCCCACCGCCCTGTCCGGCGGCGCGCGGCGCCCCATGGGCCTCGGGCCCGGGGACGTACCCCATGGCGGGCGCGGGCCCCCCGGTCGAGAACGCCGCCGCGGACACCCCCCGCTCCAGCCGGTCGAGCCGCGTCTGTACGGACCGCTCGTCGTCGAAGGCGGCGGGCAACAGCACACGCGCGCAGATCAGTTCGAGCTGGAGCCTGGGCGAGGTGGCGCCCCGCATCTCGGTCAGCCCGGTGTTGACGAGATCGGCGGCCCGGCTCAGCTCGGCGGCCCCGAAGACCGACGCCTGGTCCTTCATCCGCTGGACCACGTCGTCGGGAGCGTCGATGAGCCCCTTCGTACCGGCGTCCGGAACGGCGGCCAGGATGACCAGGTCCCGCAGCCGCTCCAGCAGGTCGGCGACGAACCGCCTCGGGTCGTTGCCACCCTCGATCACCCGGTCCACGACCTCGAAGGCCGCCGCCCCGTCGCCCGCCGCGAAGGCGTCGATCGCCGAATCGAGCAGCGAACTGTCCGTGTATCCGAGCAGGGCCGTCGCCATCGCGTACGTCACGCCGTCCTCGGCGGCACCCGCGAGGAGCTGGTCCATCACGGACATCGAGTCCCGCACGGACCCGGCACCGGCACGCACGACGAGCGGCAGCACCCCCTCGGCGACCGGGATCCGCTCCTTGGCGCACACCTCGCCGAGATAGTCCCGCAGCGTCCCGGGCGGCACCAGCCGGAACGGATAGTGGTGCGTACGCGACCGGATCGTGCCGATGACCTTCTCCGGCTCGGTGGTCGCGAAGATGAACTTGAGATGCTCCGGCGGCTCCTCGACGACCTTCAGCAGCGCGTTGAAGCCCGCCGGGGTGACCATGTGCGCCTCGTCGATGATGTAGATCTTGTACCGGCTGCCGGCCGGCCCGAAGAACGCCTTCTCCCGGAGATCACGCGCGTCGTCCACACCACCGTGCGAAGCGGCGTCGATCTCGATGACATCGATCGACCCGGGCCCGGTCCTGGCCAGGTCCTGACAGGACTGGCAGACCCCGCAGGGGGTCGGCGTGGGCCCCTTCTCGCAGTTCAGACAGCGCGCGAGGATGCGCGCGCTGGTCGTCTTCCCACAGCCCCGCGGCCCGCTGAACAGGTACGCGTGATTGACCCGGTTGTTGCGCAGGGCCTGCTGCAGCGGGTCAGTGACATGCTCCTGCCCGATGACCTCGGCGAACGACTCGGGGCGGTAACGGCGGTACAGCGCTAGGGACGACACACCTACGACGATATCGGCCCGCTACGACATCCCACCCCCGCGAACGCGAACGCCCCCCACGCACCCGCCAGAGCCAACCTACCCTTGCTGCCTTCCGGCCCTGGGGGAGTTCAGTCAGATAGCGCCACGTGAGGGGCTGCGCCCACAGTACCCGATGCCCACCCCCGGGAACGAGTTCGCTAGCACCGCTCAACGTCTTGTATGGTTCGTCGCGGAGGATTCGCCTAGTGGCCTAGGGCGCACGCTTGGAAAGCGTGTTGGGGGCAACCCCTCACGAGTTCGAATCTCGTATCCTCCGCCATTGCTCTCACCGGGCAATAGTCGAAGGCCCGCCGTCGCTAGCGATGGCGGGCCTTCGACGTTCTCAGACCTCGTTGTCCTGGTTTTTGTCCACAGCGGGCATTTCCTGGGGGCCCCAGATCGCTTCGGCGATCTTCCGGGCCACGTCCTTGAGCATGGCGTCCGGCACGTGCAGGTACCGGGCACGCATGCTTGCGGAGGTGCCCGGCTCCCAGCCCATGATCTGGTCAATCACGCGGGTCGGGACCCCGAGCAGCATGAGCACGGTTGCGGCCGTGTGTCGCGCGTCGTGAAGGCGAGCGTCCCGAACTCCCGCGTCTTGTACCAGTCGGTAGTCCGTGATGGCGACCAGCGGGCCCGGAAGGGGCACGGCGCGTCGGCCGACGCGAGACTTGGTGTTCTTGGTCTCGCGCCGGACCTGCGCCTTGGCCGTGCAGTACCCCGCCTTCCGGCCGCACGGTGAGGCTTCCGGGCACCCATGCTCGTACCGGGGGCGCAGACGGTTGCGGCGCAGTTTCAGGTACTCGTTGCCCAAGTCGACGTCCGACCAGCGCAGTCCGAGCGCCAGGGCCAGCATCCAACGGGTGCTGTTCCGGCGCTTGTTGGCTTCGAGCAGGAGGCATTGAACCTCTTGCAGCCGAGATAGGCCACTGCTTCCGCGGCCTCGGGCTGCTCCGCGGAATCCAGGGAACGGGGCGCGGGCTCCATCTTCGGCGACGGCCCGAATAACCGAAGCGACTTCTTCGCAACGATGGTCCAGGCTGAGGCGCACACCAACAAAAGGGAGATCAGCCAAGGATTCGCTATCGGTCTGAACGCGCGATGACACCGACGACTTGTGGTCACTGAGGTCTGGAGCATCCCCAGGTCCACGCGAGGCGATGGACAACACGGCGATAGCCGTTCCGGCGACCGGTCGACCGTGTGCAAGTGATCTAGTTGGGCCGATAATTATCACTATCCAGGCATGAAGGCTACCGAATCAGCCGAATACGCCTGCGAGTAGAGCCACGAACGCCTCTGGCCGAGACGATGGGATGACATTGGGCACCTTCGACCGGACAGGGGAGGACATATGGGGAAGCAGGTCAAGTGCGGGTCGACCGACACCAAGACAGGCAAGGCTTGCCGGAAACCGGCGATGATCGGCTACTCCCGCTGCCAGATTCACCGAGGCAAGTGGACCCCGCCGCAAAAGAAGAAGACCAAGAAGCGCTGACGCAGACCGCCTTGGCGCCCGATCCGCCCCGCGCCACCACTGGACGGGGCCGTGGCCTTGGTGACAGGTCCAGTCGCGTTCGCCTCCGTCCAGACCGGGCTGGACCTCCGTGAACGTGGGGTCCCCGGCCACCCTTGTGGGGTGGCCGGGGAGTTTCCGCTCGGGCAACGGCGCTATTGAAACCGAGCGGGGTCTGTGGGCTTCGCGACGGCCGGCTTACGCCGTGGGCGGCAAGGCAGGCAGGGTGAGTGCCGAGTGGGCCGGGCGGGCCTTCGGGGTAGGGATGGCGCGGAGGCCGCGGAGCCTTTCGTTGCGCTGTTCCAGGGCTTCGGCCGTCGTCGGGAAGAGGGTGGCGCCGCCCTCGCCCACCAGGCCCTGGTTCAGGGTCACGAACTCGCGGGTGTCGTGTTCGTACGCGGCGAAGCCCGTGGCGTGGTCCCGGTCGGTCAGGGAAGCGGCGAGCATGTACGCGCCGACGAGGGCGAGGCTGGTGCCCTGGCCGGTGAGGAACGAGGGGGCATACGCCGAGTCGCCCACCAGCGCGACCCTGCCGCTGGACCAGCGGGGCATACGGATCTGGCTGACCGCGTCGAAGAACACGTCGTCCGCGTCATGCATGGCCGCCAGCATGCCCGGGACCTCCCATCCCGCGTCGGCGAACACGTCGGCGACCAGGGCCCGTTGGGCTTTCGGGTCCGGGAACGCCTCGAACGGCGACTGCGGCCGGGCGAAGTTGAGGAAGGCGTGCACGTCGTCGTGGTCCCCCACGGCGTAGAGCGCCGCGGCCCGGCCCGGGGTGTTCCACATCACCGTCTCGTGGGAGAGCCCGAAGGTGTTGCGCATGGTGAACACGGCGAAGCAGTAGCCGAGATACCGGTGGAACTGCTCCTCGGGGCCGAACACCATCTCCCTGGTACGTGAGTGCATACCGTCCGCGGCGAACACCATGTCGAACGTACGGCTGCCGCCCCCGTGGAAGGTGACATCCACCCCGTGATCGGAATGGACGAGGGCGTCGATGGAGTCGTTGAACAGGAACTCCACGTCGTCACGGACCGCCGTGTAGAGGGCGTCGGTCAGATCCCCGCGCCGCACCTCCAGGTCGTGTCCCTCGACACCGCCGGTGACGCTGTGCGGGTGGACCGAGGCGACCTGGCCGCCGTCCCCGCCGAGGAAGGTCAGCCGGCGCAGATCGATGTGCGCCTCCCGCAGTCGCGGCAGGACGCCCATCCTCCGGACGACCTCAAGTGCGGTGCCGCGTACGTCGATCGGGTAGCCACCGCTGCGAAGTGTGCCCGCCTTCTCGACGACGGTGACCTCGTATCCGTAACGGTTCAGCCAGTACGCGAGGGTGGGACCCGCGATGCTGGCCCCGGAGATCAGGACCTCGCGCCTCGGCGTGGTACGGGTCATTCCTTTACTCCTTTGTTCATGGTGCGGACGACAAGCAGGGACAGCGCCGTGAGGGCGCCGGCGATGACGAAGCCGGTGACGAAGGCCGATTCGGCAGGGACGTCCGACCCGGCGGGGGTCGCGGCGGTGAGGAGCGCACCGCTGAGCTGCACACCCACGGCGAAGCCGATCACGCGGGTCACCAGGACCAGGCTGGTGGCGATGCCGGTGTCGCTCTGGTCGACGGATGTGGCGGTGGTGGTCACCAGTGCCGTGACGCACAGACCGTTGGCGAGCGCGACCAGCGCCTTGCCGACGACGAGGTGCCAGCTCTCGGTGTGTACGGCTGCCATCGCGAGCAGGCCGAAGGCCATGATCACGACCCCGGCGATCACCACGGCACGCGAGCCGAACCGCCGCGCCCCGATCCCGCCGATCGGCCCGGCCAGTGACGCGGCCACGGCGCCGGGCAGCAGGAAGAAGCCGATCGCCGTGGCGCTGGCCCCGAATCCGTACTCGTCGGAGGGCACCGCGAACAGTTGCGGTACGAGATAGACCGCCGCCGAGGTACCGACGCATATGACGAAGGTCAGCACACATGACTTCCACACCGCGGGCCGCGCCAGCATGCGCAGATCGACCATCGGCGAGACCGCACGGCGCTCGACGGCTGTCCATCCGTACACGAAGGCGGCCAGGACCCCGAGGAGAGCAAGGAGCACCAGTGGCTGCGAGGCGATGTCGGGCGCCAGCGCGAGCACGAGCATGAGCGTCACCAGCGTTCCGCTCAGAAGCGCCAGGCCGGGCCAGTCGATCCCGCCGTCGTCCGAGCGGCCGGGCGGATCTTCCGGCATCAGCCTGCTCACCAGCACGGTGGACCCGATGACCGCGAACGTCGGCAGCGCGAACATCCAGTGCCGGGACAGCTGTTCCGCCACGGGCCCGGCCGACAGCGTTCCCGCCATCCCGCCACCCACGAACAGCCCGCTGACCACCCCGATGGCCACCTTCGACTCGCCCTCGGGGAGGTGTTTTCGCACCAGGATGAACGACAGGGGCAGCGCGCCCACCATCGCCCCCTGCAGCACCTGGCCGAGCAGCAGCACCGGCAGGTTCGGCGCCAGGGCGGAGACCAGACCGCCGGCGCAGACCACCGCCATCAGCCGGATCAGGACCCGTTTCCCGCCGTAGCGGTCGCCGAACTTGCCGGCGATCGGTGTGATCAGCGCGCCGGTGATGAGGAGCACGATGCTGAGCAGCGCCCCTTCGGCCGGGCTCATGTCCAGCTCGCGTTGCAGGAGCGGGAGCGTCGGCGTCACCACCGACTCCAGGGCACCGGTGGCGACCGCCAGCATGCCGAGGGCCCCGACAGCGGCCTTCCCGATGGGGACCGGGGGAGCCAGGGTTGTGGTCATATGCATCCTTTCCGTCATTGCTGGGGCAGAAGGGGTCTGCGGTACGCCTGGTGCTGCCTCCTTACGCGGGGGTACGCGGGAGTACGCGCCCTTACATGGGGGTATGCGCTCTGCCGCCCGCGCGGGCCTTCGACGGCACGGTCGCGGAACCGCCCGTCGGGGACGCTGTCGCGTGGCCGAGGACGGTCACGGCCAGCACGACGAACGCCGCCGACGCCACCGCGAGACCTTCGTTCACCTGGCACAGCGCCGTACCGGCGAGCGCTCCGGCGATGATGAGCGTGACGGCCGCGGCTCGGCGCCCTGCCCCTTGCCCGCGGGCGGCTCCCAGCCGGGAGTCCGCCGCGAGGCCGGTCAGCGTGGAGGTCACGACCACGGTGGTGACGTCCTTCACCGCCAGGTGGCGGGCCGTCGCCGCCTGCGCCCCCATCGCGAGGGCGAGCGCCGCCGCCATCGACGCGCGGGTACCGGGATCGCCCACCCCTGTCACGCCAAGGACGAGCGCCGTGGCGGCCAGGACCAGTCCGGCGCCGCCCAGCAGACCGTGCACCGGTGGGTCCAGCCCGGGGCGGCGGTGCGCAGCACCCGCCCGGCCACGGCCGCGCCGACGAGGAAGGACACCAGCGCGACGGACGGGCCGAGCACCGGCAGGTCCGTCCCGCCCGTGGCCGCCATCCCGAGGATGACCACGTTGCCGGTCATGTTGCCCGCGAACACCTGGTCAAGGCGCAGGTATCCGACGGCGTCGACCACGCCCGTCGCGAAGGTGAGGGCGAGCATCAGACCGAGCGGCGTCACCCGCCGTCGTACAAGACGACCGCTGCTACGGCCGCTTCTCCGACCGCCGGTGCGGGCGCCTCTCCAGGTGCCCGCCGCGGAGCCGTTCATCGTCCTGCCGCGTAACCCTGGGCACCGCGCGGATTCGCCGCCGCCCGGAGATCGCCGCTGTCCGGATCACGCGTGACGACCGACAGCCGGCCCTGGCTCCACGGTCCGGAGACGGTCACATCGTGGCCGCGTTCGCGCAGTTCGTGGATGACCGCCTCGTCCGCCCGTTCCTCGATCACCAGCCCGCCCGGCGTCCAGGTCCGCGGCCAGAACGAACTCGGCAGCGCGGTCGTGTGGAACGCGGGTGCGTCGATCGCCTCCTGCGGGTCCATCCCGAGAGCCAACGTGCGTATCAGATAGATCAGTTGCCACTGGTCCTGCTGATCGCCGCCCGGTGTGCCCAGCGCCGCCACGGGGCTGCCGTCGCGCAGCAGCAGGGTCGGCGTCAGAGTCGTACGAGGCCGCCGCCCCGGCGTCAGGCGCGACGGCGCGGCCGGGTCCAGCCAGGTCATCTGGAGCCGGGTGCCCAGTGCGAACCCGAGACCCGGCACGGTGGGCGAGGACTGGAGCCAACCCCCCGACGGTGTCGCGGAGATGATGTTCCCCCAGCGGTCGACCACGTCGATGTGGCAGGTGTCGCCGCGCGTCTCCCCGGTCTGCTGCACGGTGGGTTCGCCCACGCCGTCGGCCAGTACGGCGTGCTGACGGGTGACGAGCGGTGGTATGTACGGGCTGCCGCCGATGTCGCCGGGCCTGAACTCCCTTGACGCGACGGCGCTGATCAGACCGGCGCGCACCTTGCTGTACCGGGGGGACAGCAGTCGGCGTACGACGGCTTCCGCGTCCGCCGGATCCAGATGCCCGTAGTACGCCTCCCGGTCGGCCATGGCGAGCTTCAGGGCCTCGGTGATGGTGTGGATGCCGCCGGCGGTCGACGGATCGATCCGCTCGTCGTCGAAGTGGTCGAGCATGGTGAGGGCCTGGAGCAGCACGGGCCCCTGGGACCACAGGCCCGCCTTCGCCACCGTGATCCCCCGGAACTCCGCGGTGGCCGCGGGCTCCAGGGACGGCAGGAAGTCGGCGAAGTCGGCGGCGGTGATCACTCCGGCGTGGTCGCTGCCCGAGGAATGCCGATGCGGTACGGCCGCGGACTCGGCCACGGCCGCTGCCACGAACCCGGTGCGCCAGGCGCTTCGAGCGGAGTCGATCCGTGCGGTTCGCGTCCCGCCGGGACCCGCGGTGCCCACGGTGCCCGCGCTGCCCCCGGTGCCCGCCGCGCCCTCGCCGCTCAGCCGGCGCAGTGTGCGGGCGTAGGCGGGGTTGATGAGGGTGTCGTACGGCCGCGGGACCCGTCCCCCGGGCATCCACTGCGCGTACGACGTCGGCCAGTGCGTACGGAAGAGATCCTCGACCGTGCCGAGGACACGCGCCAGTTGGGGTACGACCGGAACTCCCCGCTCGGCGTAGTGGATCGCGTAGGCCAGGATGTCGGCGAGCTCCCACGTACCGAACTCGGCGAGCAGCCAGAGCCAGGAGTCGACGGCGCCAGGGACGGCGGCGGCGAGGGCACCCGCGCCCGGGACATGGTCGAGCCCCTCGCCCCGGAAGTGCTCGATCGTGGCTCCCCGTGGGGCGTGCCCCTGTCCCGCCAGCACGCGCGGTGAGGGGTCCCCGGCGGTGGCGAGTACGGCGACGAGATCGCCGCCCGGCCCGTTGAGGTGGGGCTCGGCCACGTGCAGTACGAAGGCGCCGGCGGTGGCCGCGTCGAAGGCGTTGCCACCCCGCTCCAGTACGGACTGGGCCGTCGCGGAGGCCAGCCAGTGCGTCGACGCGCACATGCCGAAGGATCCGCGCAGCGTGGGGCGCGAGGTGTGCGAGGGAGTGTCGTCGGTCGGTGACGGTTTCGGACCGGCCATGTCTGTCACATTCCGTTCGTATGGCAGGTGGTGGCTCTTGGTGCGTGGGGCTTACGGCGCGTCGTGCTTACGGCGCGTGGTGGGCGGCGTGGTGGGCGGCCAGGACATCGCCGCCGAAGTCGGTCTCCGGGTCCCGCCACACGGCGTGCGCGTGGTTGACGCCCCGGTGGATGTTGGTCCACTCGATGAGCAGTCGCGGGCCGTGCAGGCGGTAGTAGTGCGGTTCGCCCGCCGTGGTCGAGCCGGCCCAGCCGAGGTGCACGGCGGCCAGCGCCGCCGGGTCGTCGTAACGGGACAGCGGGGACACCCCGTCCGGTACGCGGTCGAGGTAGGTGCCGAGCAGGGCGCGCAGCAACTCCCGCTGCCCTGCGTCGAGTTCAGTGCCCGGTACGCCCTTGGGCGTCGGGGTGAGCGCCAGCGCCCGCCGGTTCGCACCGTCGAGGCCGGTGACCGGGTGCTCGGCGCGGTCCGGGATGTGCCCGCCGGGGCGCCAGAGTTCGGCGCGCTTCGGCACGCGGTCGTCGACACGGGGGCTGTTGCCCGACACGACGTCGTTCGGCGCGCGGGGCAGCAGCAGCGCGCGGGCGGCGGACTCGGGGCGCAGGGAGCGGACCAGCTCACGGGCCAGGTCCTCGGCCGTCCCCAGCGGGCGCAGCCTCTCGCCGCCCAACAGGGGAGACACGGCAGGGTCCGCGCCGATGAAGCACGGGGTGGTGGCGGCTACCCGCCCGTCCACCACAAGGTTGTTGAGCGAGACGTGGTGGCCGCCGAACCGCCATCCCCACGGCCGCGGTCCGCCAGGCTCACCGAAGACCCGCAGGTAGTACATGCTCGGGTCGCGGGTGCGCTCCCGCCCCCAGTTCACCGAGAAGCCCTCGACGTGGTCGAGCACGTTCTCCAGGCCGAGCACAGTGGCGACGGTGTTGTACCCGGCTCCGGACAGTCCGCTCGCGACCAGCCGCATCACCAACCGGTGCTGGGCGGCGCGCTGTTGATGGAACGTCAGGCCGCCATGGTCGGTGGGCGTGTAGTACCAGCTGGTGCGTTCGGCCTCGGCCGCGCCGTCGGCGCCCGGCGGCGGTCCGACGGCCACCGCGCGCTGGTCCGCGTCCAGGGAGTCCAGCCACGCGCGGGCCGCCTCGGCCATCCGGTTCGCGACCTCGCGGCGGGCGTCAGTCATGGCTGCGGGGCCGTGTCTGACGCGGCCCGACGCCGTAACGGGTGACATGTCGCAGGTGGGCGTACGCCGTGCCGCTCATGCCGCTTTCACTCCCAGGTACTCGCGCACCCAGCGGGCGATCGTGTCCGCGAACTCCACCGCTATCCCGTGTCGCCCGCCCTCGATAGAACGCAGTTCGGCGTTCGGAATCCGCTCCTCCATCAGGACGGCGCCGGCGTAGGGCGCCAGCCGGTCCGCCGTGCCGTGCACCACCAGGGTGGGTGCCGCGATCCGCTCAAGGCGGTCCCGGATCTCGTGCTGTCGGGCGACAGCGTGCCGACGGGCGCTCTGCTCGGGATCACGGGCGGTGAGCGTCTGGGGCCGGGCGTGCAGTTCGGCCTGGTTCCCGGCTGTGAAGAAGAAGTCCGCGACCGCGTTCCGCCGCTGGTCGTGGGTCATGTTCAGGAGCTCGTCGACCGCCTCGCCGCCCATCGCGTAGCTCGGCGTGGTGGCGACCAGGATCAGCGACGCGACCCGTTCGGGATGCCGGAGCGCGGCGTGCTGTGCGACGGCGCCGCCGAAGGAGGTGCCCAGCAGATGCGCGCGCCGGAGCCCCAACGCGTCCAGCAGGGCGACGAGGTCGTCGGCGAGGACCTCCAGCGAGTACGGGACCGGCGGGTTCACGGTGATCCCCGAATCGCGTTGATCGTAGGAGATCGCCCGTATCCCCGCGCCGAGCCGCGAGCGGAGCGTCGCGAACTGGGTGCGGTCGCTTTCGCCGCCATGGACGAGCACGAGCGGCACACCCTCACCGCTGTCGATGAACCCGACGACGAGCTCACCCGCTCGTACGGTCGAACTGGCCGATTTGGCTGATTCGGCTGATTCACGCTCTACCTTTTGCGTTGCCACCGTGACCTCCTTGTCGAGGTGGTACGTAGACACTCCTACAATTCGAGAGGAGCGTATCACTTAATGCCTGCACCGGATCAGGTGAGGAGCGCCCGTTTTCACTGGGTCCCGTTTGTCAGATCCCGGGGACCGGGGCGGACTGAGGTGGGTTGAGGTGGGCTGAAGGTGCCCTTGGAAAGCGGGGCAAAGGGCATGGCCGAGCCATGCCGACCGACCGCGAAGCGGCCGGCGTACGTGAAGCGTTCCCGCGCCGGCCCTGGGGAGTGTCCGGCAGGCTCCGGCAGCGGGCCGGTCAGCCTGCCCGCGCCCACCCGCGCAGCGCGCCGCGGTAGGCCTCGGACAGCCGGGTGATGACCTCCCGGCGGGACAGACCTGTCTCCTGCAACAGGTCCTGGATCTCCCGTGGATCGAAGATCATGTTGCTGAGGAACAGGGCGTATTCAAGCATCTCGGCCGGGAGGCCGAGGTCGTCGAGCAGTCCCCGCACCGGCTCGGTCCAGCCGTCCCGCAGGGCGGTGATGATCTCGTTCCCGTTGTGGAGCCGTTCCAGGTAGCCCCGTCGCGATCGAAGCCGCACCAACGCCGGGCCGTGCTCGGCGAGAAGGTCGACCCATTTGTCCACGACGGCGTCGAACAGCGGTCGCCCCTGCGCGGTCGACTCCTCGCTGAAGTCGCGGAGTTCCTCGACGACGCTGAGCACATAGGCCGCGAGTACGTCGTCCATCGAGGAGTAGTAGCGGTACGCGGTGGCCGGGCCGATCTCCGCGCGGGACGCGACCGCCTGCATGGTGAGCTGGTCGGGCGACTCCCGGGCGAGCTCGCCGACGGCCTCAAGGAGGCGCCGGCGGTTGCGGCGGGTGTCGCTGCGCAGCTTGCGCCCCCCGCGTGGGTCGGCCTGCTGATCGGTCACGGGCCTCCCCCGCCTCATCGAAGTGCAGGCAAAGGGTATCGCCTCCCAAGTGAGGTGCGTTCGACCACTTCGGCGTATGCGGTACGCGGTACGCACGCCCGGCCTCATCCGGATCTCGCGACGCCGAGGTGTCGGACGATACGGGCCAGCCCCGTCCGCAGGTCGTCCTCGGAGGCCGCGAACGAGATCCGGATGTGCCCCTCGCCCGAGGGGCCGTACTCGGCGCCGGCCCTGACCATCACCTTCCGCTCGGCGAGTTCGCGGGCGACCGTCTCGGAGTCCCGGCCGGCGTCGTAGCGGAGAAACCCGTAGAACGCTCCCTCCGGCGGAACGAGGTGCAGGCCGGGGACGCCCGACAGCTGCTCGACCACCAGCTCGCGGCGCCGCCGGTAACTGTCGACCATCGCGTCCACGACGCTGTCCGGCAGATCGAGGGCGGCGAGGGCCGCGTACTGGACCGCCGTGTTCAGCGAGCCGTTGAGGGTCCGGTGCACATGGGCCGCCGCGTCCACCACCTCGCGCGGCCCGGTCAGACAGCCCACCCGCCAGCCGGTCATCGCGTACGTCTTGGAGAACGTCTGCACGTATACGGTCCGGTCCCGCAGCGATGCGACCTCCAGCGCCGAGGTGAACGCGTGCCCCGGGTAGACCAGCCGGTGGTACGCCTCGTCGCTGACGACCAGGACGCCGGAGCCGTCGAGTAGTTCTCCGAGGGCCTTGAGCTCCTGCTCGCTGTGCACGATGCCGGTCGGGTTCGACGGATTGGAGAAGATCATCATCGTGGCGCCGGGAAGCGCGGCGGCCAGCGCGTCGAGGTCCCAGTGCAGGTCCGGGGCGAGCGGGACGAAGTCCACCTCACCCCCGGCGAGGACGACCAGGTCCGCGTAGAGCGAGTAGGCGGGCTCGGGTATGACCACGCGGTCGCCGGGGCCGACCGTCGCGAGCACGACCGCCGCCAGCGCGGCGGTGGCGCCGTGGGTGACCACGACGTCGTCCGCGGTCCAGGTCCGGCCGGGGTGCGCCGGCAGCCCGGAGGCGAGCGCGGCGCGCAGCTCCCGCAGGCCCTTCTGGTCGGCGTAGTGGGTGTGCTCGTCGCGCAGGGCCGCCGCGGCGGCCTCGATCACCGGCGGCGGTGTCGGGAAGTCCGGCTCACCCATGGCGAGGGAGACGGCTCCCGGCAGGGCCGGGGCGAGGGCCGGGCGCCGCGAGAGGCGACGTAGTTCCTCAACCCGGAAGGCGGGCGACATCGCGGTCATCGGGCCACCGCCGCCGCCTGGTCGGGGCGCGCGGCGAGGATGCGCTGCCGTAGCAGCTCCTCCTTCTCGACAATCCCGCCGACCGCGTCGAGGACCTCCGTCACGCGGCGGCGCGGGACGACGACAACGCCGTCGGCGTCACCGACGAGCACATCACCCGCCGCCACCACGACGCCGCCGACCGCCACCGGGGATCCGATGGAGCCGGGCCCGTTCTTGAACGGACCGGCGGGGGTGATCGCCCGCGCGTAGACGGCCAGGCCCATCTCGGACAGCGCCTGAACGTCGCGGATGGCGCCGTCGACCACCGCGCCGGTGACCCCGGCGTTCACCATGATCTCGCCGATGAGGTCGCCGACCAGCGCGCGGGTCATGTCCCCATGTCCGTTGACGACCAGGACGTCGCCCGGCCGGGCTTCGTCGAGCGCCCGGTGGATGGCGAGGTTGTCACCCGACCGCACGTTCACCGTGAGGGCGTTCCCCAGCAGTGTGGCGTGCCCGGTGAACAGCCTGATGCCGCCGTCCATGACGGTCATCCGCTCCAGCGCGTCGCCGACGTTGGCGGCCGGCACCTCCGCCAGCCGGCGGATCTCCGCCGCCGCTGTGCGGTCCCAGCTCGGAGCGATGGACACGCTGTCCGTTGCCTCAGCGATGAACACGATGACACTCCATTCTTAAATAAGGTGTCTCTCTCAGATAAGACCATAGCCTTCGAGGCGTCCGGCCACAATGAGTCGAGCCGCCGGGCCGCTCGACGGGCCCGGAGAGAGCCGGTGATGAGCGAGATCCAGCCAGACGAGGGTTTACGGGCGGGGAGCCGACGGGCGGCCGGCCACCGCTCCGTACGCCTGCGCTACGGCCTGCGGCGCAGCGCCGCCAGGGCGGGCAGCGTGACCGCGAGCAGTGCGAGGGTGCCGGCGGCGCTCGCGAAGGCGCCGTACACCAGCGGGGGCACGTACGGCGCCGCGCCGGTCATGCCGCGCATCATCGGGAACAGCGTGGCCGCGGCGATCGCGGAGCCGAGGACCACCCCGACCACGGAGACCAGCAGGCTCTCCCAGCGGAGCATGGTCAGCACCTGGCGCCGGGTGGTACCAACGAGGCGGAGCGTGCCCAGCTCGCGGCGGCGGTCGATGACCGTCATCACCAGGGTGTTGACGGCGGCGACGGCGGCGAAGCCGCCGAGGACCGCGGCCATGGTGTTGTTGGTCCAGGCACCCAGCTTCGCGTCGAGGTTCTTCTCGGTGGCGTAACCCGAGGCGTCGGTGACCTGGCCCAGGCCGGCGAGCGACTTCTCCGAGCCGCCGCGTACCAGCAGCGTGCTGTCGAAGCCCGAGCTGACATGCCCGGCCAGGGACGCCCGGTCCATCGTCACCGTGGCCAGGCCGAGGCCGCGGCCGTACACCGCGACGATCTCGGGGCTGACCTTGGTGCCGTCCGGGAGATAGAGCGGGAGTTGGTCGCCGACGGCGGCGTCCGCCGTGGTCGCCAGGGTCTTGTCGATGGCGATGCGGCCCTCGCCGAGCTGGTTGAGGCTGCCTTCGCGTACATCCAGGTCCTGCACCTTCGCGAACTCGGCGCCGGAGCCGGTGACGCCCTGGGTCCTCGCGCCCTGGAGCGACTTGAACTCGCCCGAGCCGACCGGCACCAGCACCTGTGTGTTCAGCAGGCCGACGGCCGTGTCCACGCCCGGCGCGCGGGCGGCGTCCGCCACCGCGTCCACCGGGAGCCCGGCCGGGTCCGTGACCACATGGTCCGCGGTGATGCCCGCGCGCAGTTGCTTGTCGGCGACGCGGTTCTCGCTCGTATGCATGAAGACGAGCGTCGACGCGAAGGCCATGGCGAGCACGATCGGGGTGATCGCGGAGGCGAGACGGCGGGAGTTGGTACGGGAGTTGGCGGCGGCGAGCTGGGCGGCCGGGCCCGCGCCGCGCAGCGGAAGGCCGAACAGGCCCGCGGACAGCCGCGCCACCAGCGGGCCGAGCAGCCCGACGGCGAGCATGAAGGCCATGACGACGCCGAGGGCGGCGCCGGCCGCGTCGTCCCCGGAGGAACTGGCGGAGAGTCCGGTGAGGAACGCGCCGCCGACGAGGGCGACGATGCCCAGCACCGTACGGACCACGCCCGGCCGCAGCCGCTCCACCGACGCCTCGCTGAGCGCCTGGCCCGGCTTGATCTTCGCGGGCCGGCGCCCGGCCATCCAGCCGGCGCCGAGCGCGGTGAGCAGCCCCATGACGACGGCGGCGATGAGTGGGAGCACGGAGACATGCACCCGCACCGCCTCCGGGATCGCGCCGCGGTCCTGCAACTGCCCGAACCACCAGTGCGCGAGCCCGATGCCGGGCAGGCAGCCGAGGATCCCGGCGAGCGGTGCGACGAGCAGTGCTTCGGACGCGACGGCGCGGCGGATCTGCCGGGGGGTGGCGCCGACGGCGCGCAGCAGCGCGTATTCGCGGGCCCGCTGGGATACGGACAGGGCCACGGTCCCGGCCGCCGTGAAGACCGCGACGATGGCGGCGATGCCGCCGAAGGAGCCGCCGATTCCGAAGAGCGTCTCCTTGGCGTAGCCGAGGCCCGGGTCCTCGATGGCGCCGCGGTCGTCGCCGGTGTGCACGCCGGCGCCGGAGCCGGCCAGGGCCTTCTTCACGGAGCCGGCGAGGGTGTCGGCGTCGGTGCCTGGCTTCGCCAGTACGGCGATGGCGTCCGCCTTGCCGGGGTGGCCGGCGAGCGTGGGGGCCTGGGCGTCGGCGAACCAGGCGAGGGCGCCGGCGGCGGTGTCGGTGTCGGTGTTACGGGTGGTGTCGGCCGGTCCGGCCTTGGCGACGCCCGCGACGCGGAAGTCCCGCTGTCCGTCGGCGGTCTGGAGCGCGACGGTGTCGCCGACGGCGGCCTTCGCGGCACGGGCCGTACCCGCGTCGAGCACGACCTCGCCCTCGCGGGGCGCGGAGCCGGACGTCAGCGCCGTACCGGTGAAGGCGTGCGAGCCCCAGCCGTGCCCGGTGAGCACACCGCCTTCAACGGGCAGCTCACGGGTGCCGGAGCCCGCGCCTCCGTCCGCCGTGCGCACGGCGAAGGTGAAGTCCGGGACGGCGGTGGCCACGCCCGGCGCCTCGGCGGCCTTCGCCGCGAGACCGGCGTCCAACCGTGCCGTGTCCGGCAGTGGGGTCGCCTCCTCCTCGCGGTCCTCGCCGCTGCCGGTGGCCACGCGCACGTACTGGTCGGCCGCCGCGACGACCGGCGCCTTCTCGTACCGCTCCGGCGGCACGGACGCGCGCATGCTGGTCTCCAGCAGGACGCCGCACGCGGTGACGATCAGCGCGGACATCAGCAGGGCGACGAAGGTGCCCGCGAAGGACGCGGGTTTGAAGCGGACGGCCGCGCGGGCGAGTCCGTTGGGGCGCTTCATGCCGCAGCACCCGCCGTCCGGCCGGCGTGGGCGGTACGGGCGGTGAGCTCCGTCATCCGCGCCGCGATCTGCTCCGCCGAACCGCGGTCCAGGCCGCCGGCGAAGGTGCCGTCGGCGAGGAACAGCACGCCGTCGGCCCAGGCGGCGGCGGACGGGTCGTGGGTGACCATGACGACGGTGGCGCCGAGGGTGTCCACCGCGTGCCGGAGCAGCCCGAGGACCTCGGCGGCTGTGCCGGTGTCGAGGGCGCCGGTGGGCTCGTCCGCGAACACCACGTCGGGGCTGGTGACCAGGGCGCGGGCGACGGCCACGCGCTGCTGCTGGCCGCCGGAGAGCTCACCGGGCCGGCGCCGCGCCTTGTCGGCGAGCCCGACCTGCCCGAGCACCTCGGCCGCCCGGCGGCGGTCCTGGCGCCGGCCGGCCAGGCGCATGGGCAGCAGTACGTTCTGCTCCACCGTCAGCGACGGCAGCAGGTTGAACGCCTGGAAAACGAAGCCGAGGCGGCTGCGGCGGAGCTCGGTGAGCTCGTTCTCGCTCATTCCGGTGATCTCGGTGCCACCGAGGCGCACCGACCCCGATGTGGGCCGGTCGAGCCCGGCGGCGCACTGCAGGAAGGTGGACTTGCCGGACCCGGAGGGGCCCATGACGGCGGTGAACGTGCCGCGCGGCAGGGCGAGGTCGACACCCGCGAGCGCGTGCACGGTGCCGGCACCACGACCGTACTGCCGCCGCACCCCCCGCAGTTCAACGGCGAGCCCGGCCGCCCCGACCGGCACCTCCGGCCGCTCGTCCGCCTTCTGCCGCTTGCTCTTGCCTAGCCTCATGCTCTGCCCTTTCGCGCGCTACTCGTACGTCTCGTACGTCTCGTGCTGACGGAATGCAGAGTGCGGGGCGGGCTGCGGGCGGGGCGTCATACCCGGGAGCCAATGTGGAGGTGCTACCGGGGTAGGGGGTGGGGGAGGGACGGGGTCCGGGGGGCGAAGCCCCGGGCTGCGGCTGCTCGGGAAAGAGCCAGCCCGCTCCACTCTCGGAGCGGGCGTGAGCGCGCCGCCTGGGCGAGCACGCTCTGCCGAGTAGGAGGCCGACCGGGTTCCAGGGGTGACCCGCCCCGACGGGACGACAAGGGCCGGAGAGCCGCGTCCCGGCGGCCCTGTCCGGGACGCGGGCCCGCCCCCCTCCGCAGCTGGCGCGCGGCGCTGCCCCTGCGCGGGGACACGCCCTGGCACGGCGGCGACGCCCAGGTCGGTGCGGCTACTCGCCCGCGGACACCAGGCCCGACTCGTACGCGAACACCACCGCCTGCGCGCGGTCGCGCAGGTCGAGTTTGGTGAGGACGCGGCTCACATGTGTCTTCACCGTCTGCTCCGCCAGCACCAGCGTCTCCGCGATCTCCGTGTTCGACCGGCCGCGGGCCACCAGCGTGAGCACCTCCGTCTCGCGTGCTGTCAGCGCCTTCAGCCGCAGCGCGGGCTTGCCCGGGGCCGTGGGGCGTTGGCGGGCGAAGTCCGCGATGAGGCGGCGGGTCACCGAGGGGGCGAGCAGCGCGTCGCCCGAGGCCACGACGCGTACCGCCGCGATGAGGTCCGCCGGTGGCGCGTCCTTCAGCAGGAATCCGCTCGCGCCCGCCCGCAGCGCCTCGTACACGTAGTCGTCGACGTCGAACGTGGTGAGCATCAGGACGCGCGGCCGGTGCGTCACGCCCGGCGGGGGCGAGAGGAGCCGGCGCGCGGCCTCCAGGCCGTCCATCTCGGGCATGCGGACGTCCATCAGCACGACGTCCGGATGGGTGCGCCGGCTGAGCTCGACGCCCTGCGCACCGTCGGGGGCCTCGCCCACCACGTCTATGTCGCTCTGGGCGGCCAGCAGCGCAGCGAAGCCGGCTCGTACCATCGCCTGGTCGTCGACGATGATGACGCGCGTCGTCACGTGAAGTCCCTTTCTGTCAGGGGAATTTGGGCGGCCACACGGAAGCCGCCGTCCGGTAGCGGCCCCGCGTCGAGCGTGCCGCCGAGGATCCGCACGCGCTCGCGCATGCCGACGAGGCCGTGACCGGTGCCGCCCACCTCCAGCGGCGCGGCGGGTGGCACGGGCGGCGGCCCGTTGACGACGAGGACCGTGAGCCGCTCCCCGTCCTCCGGCCCCGCCCCCGATCCCACCCCCGACACGGACACCGACACCCGCGTCGGAGCACCCGGCGCGTGCCGCACAACGTTCGCGAGGGCCTCCTGCACGATGCGGTACGCGGCCAGGGCCTCCGCCTCCGGCACGTCGGCGTCGCAGGGGGTGAACTCCACCGGCACGCCCGCCCTCGCCGTGGCCTCCGCCAGTTGCCCGATCTGCGTCAGGCCCGGCTGGGGTGCGAGTTCGCCGTGCGCCTCCTCGTTCCGCAGTACGCCGAGGAGCCGCCGCATCTCACCCAGCGACTGGCGCGCGGTCGCCGCGACAGACGCGAACTCCTCCCGCACATCCGGCGGCAGCCCCTGAAGGCGGTACGCCGCGGTGTCCGCCTGCACCGTGATGACGGACATGTGGTGCGCCACCACGTCGTGCAACTCGCGTGCGATACGGGCGCGTTCCTCCAGCAGCGTCCGCCGGCCGCGCTCGGCCTCGCTGATCGTCTCCTGCTCGACCAGCCGGCGCTGTACCTCGGAACGCTCGCGGAGTGCCGCGCCGAGCACGAGTGCGACGCCGCTGAGAATGATGAGCAGTGGGCTGTTGCCGCCCGTGCCGTGGGGCGTGACGAACTCCAGGCCGACGCCCGCCGCCGCCGTCGCCAGCCACACCACCAGCAGCGTCCGGCGCGGCTCGCGCAGGCCGAGGGCGAGGCAGAGGCTGACGTACCCGACGATCTCCATGGGCGGGAACGGCCATAGAAGCCGCTCCTCGAAGTCGACGGTGAGCAGGACGAGCGCCCCGCCCATGTCGGCGACGAAGATCACGTACCAGGCCCGCAGAGGACGGACGATGGCCAGCAGCAGCGGCGCCGTCTGCGCGACGGCCAGCCCGCTCGCCATGCCGCCGTTCAGGCCGTAGTCGGCGGTGAGCACCTGGATGGTGGTGGGCAGCAGGGCGACGAACAGCAGGAACGCCACGCCCCACGGCAGCAGCCGTACCCACCGGCGTGAAGCCCCCGCGAGCAGCACGCGCGGGCGTTCCTCCTGCCGCGCGCGTTTCCCCTTCCGCGAGCGTTCCTCCTCGACTGAGGTCATGAGCGCCAGCCTATGCGCGGCCGGACGGCGTCAGGACCGGCTCCGCGCGCAGCGGTTCTCCCACGTCGTGCATGTGCCGCAGCGCCCGCCGGTACGAGTCGACGAGGCCGGTCTCCGCGTAGGGGATACCGAGGTCGCGGCAGTGGGCCTCCACCATGGGTCGCGCGAGCTTCAGGTGGGGGCGGGGCATGCTGGGGAACAGATGGTGCTCTATCTGGTAGTTGAGCCCGCCGAGGAACCAGTCCGTGAGGACGCTGCCCCTGATGTTGCGCGACGTGAGGACCTGGCGGCGCAGGTGTCCCCACTTCTCGCCGTCGGGGTCGGGCATGTCCATCCCCTTGTGGTTGGGCGCGAAGGCCATGCCGAGGTGGAGCCCGAACAGGGCCTGATGGAGCGCGGCGAAGACGAGTGCGTGCGCGAGCGGCATGGTCGTCAGGAGCAGGGTGACGTACCCGGCGACGTGGGCGACGAGGAGCGCGCCCTCCACCAGGCGCTCGTGGCCGGTCTGTCGGCGCAGGTCCTGGAAGCCGTAGACCTTCAGGGCGATGCCTTCGAGAAGGGTGAGGGGGAAGAAGAGCCACGCCTGGTGGCGGGTGAGCCAGGCGCGGAAGCCGGTGCGGGTGGCGGCCTGCTCGCCGGTGAAGACGAGGACGTCAGCGGCGACGTCCGGGTCCTTGTCGATGTGGTTGGGGTTGGCGTGGTGGCGGTTGTGCTTGTCGCTCCACCAGGCGTAACTCATGCCGAGCAGCAGGTTGCCGTGGATGAGTCCGATACGGCGGTTCGTGGCGCGGTCGCCGCTGATCTGGGCGTGACCCGCGTCGTGTCCGATGAACGCCGTCCGGGCGCACAGGACGGCGAGGACGGGGGCGAGAAGGAGCACCCACCACGAGCCGCCGATGAGCGCCATGCCGGTGACGACGGCGGCCAGGCAGAGCGCGTTGGCCGCGATCGTACGTGCGTACCAGCCGGTGCGCCGGGCGAGCAGGTCCTGTCCCCTGACGTCGCGCAGCAGGGATGTGAACTCGCTGCTCGTGTCCGTCCCGGACCCTGGTGAGGACATGGTCGTACTCCTGTGTTCGGTGGATGGTGGAGTGATACGTGAGCGGTACGGATCCATCGCTCACACCGCCAGCGCGAAGTAGCCGAACCCCGCCGCCAGCACGCCCGCCGCCGCACGACGGGCCATACCGGTGCGGTCCCACGGGGTCTCCAGGGGCCGGGCGAACTTCGCGATTACCACGAGCAGCCCCGCGAAGAGCGGCATCCAGGCCAGCCGCGCCAGGAGCCAGCCGGCCGTGTCCGGCGCGGAGGTCAGGCCGGGAATCTCGCCGGAGTACGAGGCGGGGACGGCGGCGGCGAGCATCGCCGTCTGGTGCCAGCACAGGATCGTCATCGCCGACAGGTTGATGATCACGACCGGGGCCCATACGGCGGGGCGCCGCAGCAGCCGGGCCAGCCGGTCGCGCAGCAGGATCGCCGCGCCGGACTGGGCGGCGGCGAGCGCCAGGACCAGCAGGGACGGCGGGTGGGAGTTGGTACGGGACTCACCGGGCACGCCCACCATCGACGCCGGGTAGTGGAAGGCGAGCAGCAGGGTGGCGAACAGGACCGTGCCGCCCACCAGCAGCAGCCATGCCTCGCGGCGGCCCAGCCGCTTGTCCGCCCAGGTCACGCCCAGTTGGTACGCGAACATCCAGCCCGGCAGCAGATTGAGCAGACTCACCCAGGACGGCATCGCCTCCGCGTACGGCCCGTAGCGCAGGAAGTCGACCACCGCGACCGAGCCGAGCAGCGGGGCGGCGGACCAGAAGCCCAGGCGCCGCGAGGCGCGCACGCAGTACGGCGTGAGGGCCGTGATCACCGCGTAGACGCCGACGAACCACAAGGGCTGGACGACCAGCGTCGACGCGGTGTGCAGCGTGTCGGTCGGGACGCCGAAGCCGTAATGGAGGGTGGGAAGCAGCAGCGCCCATACGGCGGTGACACCGAGAACGGGGCGCCCCAGACGGGCGAGCCGGCCGGTGATCCACGGGCGGGTGGAGCCCTTGCGGCGCTGGTAGGAGAGGTACGAGGAGTAGCCGCCGACCAGGAAGAAGATGCCCAGCAGCTGGAGGATCCAGCTGGCCGGGGCCAGCGCGCCGAACGTGGCCAGCGGGCTGGCGTTGTGCAGTCCGCCGCCGGTGTCGAGGGTGAAGCCGCCGACCAGCCAGTGGCCGGCCGGGACGGCCAGGAGCGCCAGGGCGCGCAGGCCGTCGATGGCGCGGTCGCGGTGGGCGGGTGTCCGCTCGTCGATCTTGGTGCTGAGCGCGGCGAGCTTCGTGGGGGTCTTCATCGCAGGTCTCCCTCGGCGATCGCCGCGAACGCGGTCAGGGTGGAGGTGCCGGGCGTGAAGTACGCGTCGTGCTCCGGGACGTCGTCGGCGGGCAGGACGGTCGCGCCGAAGTCGGGCGATGTGGGGTCCGCGCCGTGGCCCAGGCCCAGGAAATCGACATGGGGGACGCGTCCGATCCAGTCATCCGGGGACTTCGCCGCCCAGACGCGGGCATCGGTGTCCAGCGCGGTGACGTTGTCGGCGCGCATGCCGGGCGACCCCATGACGACGATGTCGCCCGCGTCGGTGTCGGCGGCGGCGAGGCCGCAGACCACGGAGCCGTAGCTGTGGCAGAAGAGGGTGGGGTCCGGGAGGCCCGCCGCGTCCAGACCGTCGGTGAACCGGCCGAGGCGCTCGGCACCGGCCTCGGCGAGCCGGCCCGTCGCCTGGTCGAGGCCGATGCCGGAGGGGGTCGTGTAGCCGGCCCAGGCGATGACGGCCGTGTCGTCGCCCGCCTCCTCCTGGAGGTCGGCGGCCCGCTGTGCCGTACGGTCGAACGTCGAGACGTCGATGTCCGAACCGGGGACGATCACCGAGACGTGGGCGGCGTTCTCCAGATCCCCCACGACCTGCGCGATCAGCCCGCGACCACGCGGGTCGTACGCGAGAACCTGATCGCCGGCGGGGGCGTTGGCCTCGTACCTGAGCTCCACGGGGGCGCCGTCGAGGTTGCCCACCACGGCGGGATGCTCCTCGACGAGCCGCTGCCGCTGAGCACCGGTGAGCCCGCCGAAGAAGGCCGCGACGTCGGCCGGGGAGGCCGTGCCCGGGTCCGGCAGCTCCCTGCCCAGAGAGTCGTCCGCCAGCCACGCGGCGGTCCCGGGAAGCGGCCCGCCGGGCGCGGAAACGCTGCTAGCCGAGGCCCCACCCGCCGTACCGCCGACCAGCAGCGCGGTCAGTACGGCGGTGCTGAGGATCTTCCTGAAGCGACGCATCCGTCCGTCTCCCTCTGTCTCGTCGGTGGTGACGGAGAGGAAGGTAGGAAGCCGCTCGGCAGCGGGGCGTCACGCTGGGGAGCCAAGTCGGAAGTGATACCCCGGTAGGGGGTGGGCTAGGACGCACCCGGAAACCCTGGTCGGCTGTTGGTTCGGGGCGTCTGGAACGATGTGTCCGTGCATGCTGATGATCAGGTTGGCGAGGGCGTCCCCACGGAGCTCGCGGTGTTCCTGCGGGGTGCGGTCGACGGGCGGCACCCGGTGAAGATCGCTCCGTCCGTCTGTGAGGGGTGCGGCGGCCATGTGTTCATCGTGCTGGTCAACGCGTCCGGAGCGGAACGGGAGTGTTCGGGCTGCGGCAGCCGTGCGTTCATCGCGGACAGCGAGGAGTTCTGGGACGAAGAGTCCTGGGAGGACGACGAGCCCGGCGCTGCCGGCTGCCCGTGCGGGGGCGAGGAGTTCGAGGCGGCGGTCGCGTTCTCGCTCGGCGATGACGGTTTGGTCCGCTGGGTGACCGTGGGCCTGCGGTGCGTCAAGGACGGGTTCTGTGGGATCTACTCCGACTGGAAGATCGACTACGGACCCACGGATCACCTCCTGACCATGGTCTAGGTTCTGGAGCAAAAGCCCGACCGCGCGCAGTCGCGCCGCCGGAACCCGGCGGTCTGGCCGCAGTTCTTGGCCGGGCACCCCGGGGGGTGCCCGGCCGGGGGCTCACAGGTCAGAGGGCTGGAGGGTGCGCGTTTCCTTGGTGAGGGCTGGTGCCGTCTGTCAGAGCAGGCCCAGGCGGGTGATCTCCCGTCCTGCCGAGCGGTTCATCACCATCTGGAGGCCCGCCGCCCGTGTGCGGGCGTACGCGGGCTCGTCTATGACCTCCAGTTGGAACCAGACCGCCTTCGCGCCGAGCGTCACCGCCTGGTCCGCGATGGCGCCGGCCAGCTCGGAGTTGACGAACACGTTCACCACATCCACCGGGAAGGGGATGTCCGCCAGGGAGGCGTAGCCCTGTTCGCCTTCCACCGCTTCGGCCTTGGGGTGCACCGGCACCACCTTCTTGCCGATGCGGCGCAGTTTGCCGGCCACGCGGTAGGCGGCCCGTTCGGGGTTGTTGGACAGGCCGACCACTGCCCAGGTGTCTCCGGTGTTGGTCAGGATGTTGCTTGCCGTCGCGTCATCGCCGTAGACCGTCATGACGGTCCAACGTAGGTGACGGCGTAGCAGTGCGCGGCAGAACGGAGGATCCGCGGCCCGCCGTCGAGATGTTCTTCGAGCTGCCGGACCCAGTTTCAGGGAAGCAATCGCTGCTCCTTCGCCAGTGCCACCGCCCCCGCCCGCGTATCGACCCCCAACTTGCCGTAGATACGGCCCAGATGGGTCTTCACCGTAGCCTCGCTGATGAACAGCGCGCGAGCGATGTCGCGGTTGCCCAGGCCGCGCGCCAGTTGGCGCAGTATTTCCACCTCCCGTACGGACAAGGTGGGCCGCGGGCTGCGCAGTTGGGCGAGGACGCGGTCGGCGATCGGGGGCGAGAGCGCCGTGTGGCCGGAGGCCGCGTCGCGGATGGCCGCGAAGAGTTCCTCCGGCTGCTCCGCCTTCAGCAGATAGCCCGTCGCGCCCGCCTCGATGGCGCGCGTGATGTCGGCGTCCGTGTCGAACATCGTCAGCACCAGTACGCGCGGCCGGCCCCCGGCCGCAGGACCGTACCCCTCACCCGTGAGCAGGTGTCTCGTGGCCGCCACGCCGTCCATGCCGTCGCCGAGTTGGAGGTCCATCAGGACGACGTCGGGCCGTACGCGCGCCGCCATCGCCAGTGCCTCCTCGCCGCTGCCCGCCTCGGCGACCACCTCGATGCCGTCGGTGCTGGACAACAGCGCACGCAGGCCGGCGCGTACCACCGCGTGGTCGTCACAGAGCAGCAGCCGTACGGGACTCATGACACCACCCCGTCGGATACGGGTACGGATACCGGCACGCGTACCGGCTCCAGCGGCACCGCCACCGAGACGACCGTTCCCTCGCCCGGCTCCGACTCCACGGTGAGCGTGCCGCCCAACTGCCGGGCCCGCGCGCGCATCGCGGGCAGCCCGTGCCCGCGCCCCGCGCGGCCCGGCGGGGCGCCGACGACGAACCCGCCGCCGTCGTCCGCGACGTCCAGCGAGATCTGGTCGTCCAGGCAGGTCAGCGTCAGCGCGGCCCGGGTCGCCCCGGCGTGCTCGCGTACGTTCGCCAGCGCGCCCTGCGCGATGCGCAGCAGCGCCGCCTCGACCCGTTCCGGCAGCGGGCCCGGGTCACCGTCGAGGTGGAAGACCACCGTCAGGTCCTCACCGCTCTCGCGGTCGGCGAGCGCGGCGAGCGCCGGGGCGAGTGTGCGCTCGGCGAGGTCGGCCGGGGCCAGGTCGTGCACGAACCTGCGCGCCTCAGCGAGGCTCCTGGACGCGATCTCGGCCGCGTCCCGCATGTGCCCGCGCGCCGAATCCGGGTCCGCGTGCCAGACGCGTTCGGCGGCCTGGAGCAGCATCTGCTGGCTGGACAGGCCCTGCGCGAGGGTGTCGTGGATCTCCGTCGACAGCCGCTGCCGCTCCGCGAGGATCCCCGCCCGGCGCTCGGTGGCGGCGAGGTCCCGGCGCGTACGGAGGAGGTCGTCGATCAGGGCGCGCTGGCGGGCGGCCTGACGTTTGAGATGGATCAATACGGCGGTCCCGACCGCCGCGACGGCCGGCGGGGCGAGCAGCGCGTTCGGGTCGAACTGCCCCTGTGCGAAACGCAGTTTGGATGCCACGACCAGCAGGGTCAGTACGGCGGCGAGCGACACCGCCGTCCGCGTCGAGAGGGTGTGCAGGCCGGTGAAGAAGAGCGGCATCGCGCACCACGCGGCGCTCGGCGCGAGCGCGAGCAGCACGACCCAGACGGCCAGCACGGCGCCCACCCAGGCGAGATAGCGGGCATCGGGGCGCGTACCGGAGCGTGGCGCGGGCGCCAGGAACCGGCCGAGCAGATAGAGCAGCCCGAACACCACGAACAGGCCCACCACCCAGTGGGTGTGCCTCTCGCCCTCGTGCCGGATCAGATAGCGCGCGAGCGAGGCGCCGACGAGCAGGACGAACGCGGCGTCCATGACGGCGGAGAGCCACCTGCGGTCGGGATCTGCCGTCGTTGTCGTCACGTCCACCTCTCCGTCGCGGCGGTGAGCGCGCCCCGCTCATCCCAGTCCTAACGTGTCCGCCACCTTCCCGCATCAGCCGATCGGTTGACACACCCGTCCCCCGTACGACTCGCGAACCGCGGCCGGTTCGCCGTACCACCGCGCCCCGAACAGCCGGAGGCTGATGTCAACGCCCAGCCACCCGGAGGACCGCACCCGTGCCTGCCAAGAATCTCACCGTCAACCGCGCCGCCCTCGCCCACCGCGTCGCCTACGCGCTGCGCCACCCCGACCGCGCGCCGCGCTATCTGGCCCGCGCCGCCCGCGACACGTGGCTGCGCCACCGCTGGCCGGACCACATCTCGTACTACCGCGCGGTGATGCGCTCCGACACCCGCGCCGACCCGAACGCGGCCGTCGGCAGCCGCAGCCACGAACGGTGGCTGGCCCTCGGATCGATGCAGTTCGACTACCTCATCGGCCACGGGCTGCGCCCCGGACACCGGATGCTGGAGATCGGCTGCGGCAACCTCCGCGCGGGCTGGCGGTTCATCGGCCACCTGGAGCCGGGGCACTACTACGGCATCGACATCTCCCCCGACATACTCGCCGCCGCCCAGGACACCCTCGTACGCCACGGCCTCCAGGACCGCCTCCCGACCCTCACCCCGGTCCGCGACCTGAAGCTGAGCTTCCTCCCGGACGCGCACTTCGACGTGGTCCACGCGCACAGCGTCTTCTCGCACTCACCGCTCCCGGTGATCGACGAGTGCCTGGCCCATGTGGGCCGGATACTGGCGCCGGGCGGCTGGTTCGACTTCACCTTCGACCGCACCGAGGGCGAGGAACACCAGGTGCTGCGGGAGGACTTCTACTACCGCACCGAGACCCTGACCGCCCTGGCCGAGCGGCACGGCCTGACGGCCCGCTTCATGACCGACTGGGAGGACCTCCCCCACGGCCAGTCGAAGATCCGCGTCACCCACGGCGCGGGGCGTCGTTGACATCCGCCTCCCGCACCCGCCGACAGATCCACTATGGTGGATATCAATGATGCGCGGCTTGATATCCAGGGAGGTACCATCGTGAGCCGGACCGTGATCGACTTGGACGACGAGCTGCTTGCCGACGTGGCCCAGGCGCTCGGTACGAGCACGAAGAAGGAAACGGTGAACACAGCTCTGCGCGAGGTTCTGGAGAATCGGCGACGAGCTCTGGCGCTCGCGCGGCTGCGGGCAGCCGGCGACGAAGGAGCCTTCGACCTGGACGCCCTTGAGGACAAGAGGAACTACCGACGGTGAGCGCTGCCCAACTCCTGATCGACACCAGCGCGCTGGCGAGATTCATGCGTGCCGACGCCGACCAGTACGGCTGGGACCAGGCCGCCGCGGCTGGACTCATCGCCACCTGCCCGATCACCGAACTCGAGTTCTTCTACAGTGCCCGGTCGGCCGAGGACCGCGCCCGGGGCATCGAGGACATGCGAGTGATCTTCGGCTGGGTACCGGTCGATGACCGCGCCTACAGCCGCGCCTGGCAGGTGCAGGAGATCCTCACCGCACGAGGCCAGCACCGCAGCGCCGGGCCCGTCGACCTCGTCGCCGCCGCCACTGCGGAGCTGCAAGGACTGACGCTGCTGCACCGCGACCGGGATTTCGAATGCGTCGCGGCGGTCACCGGGCAGCCGCTCCAGTGGTACGGCCCCGAGCCCGGCAAGTGAGCGCCCGGGGCCGTACCGGCGCCCACCCGCACGGCCCCAGGTGTCGCGGTCTTCCGCAGGCGTGGCGGCCGTAGTCAGCGTGGTGCGGGGTTTTCGGCGCGGGTCACGGCGGCAGTTGCCGGGCTTCCTGGGACCCGGCGCAGCCCGAGTGCCCCGATCAGTACCGCGGCCAGTGCCGTTCCGACCGGTACCCACAGCGCCGACCGGTAGCCGTCCAGCATCGCCGTCGGTGAAGTCCCTTCCGTGGCCGCGACGTTGACGGCGGTGACCGCCGACAGGCCCAGTGCCGCGCCGAATTGGAAGAACGTGTAGAGCAGCCCGCCCGCCAGGCCCTGTTCCTCTTCCTTCACGCCCTCCGTCGCGACGATGGTGAGCGGACCGTACGCGAGGGAGAAGGCGAGACCGAGGACGATCAGGCTCGGGAACATCGCCGGATACGTCCAGTCCGCGCCGACCGGCAGGAACAGGGCGTACGCGACGGCGGCGAGGAAGAGGCCGCCGAAGATCACCCTGGCGTTGCCGAAGCGGTCGACCAGTTTCGGGGTGAGGAGCGGCGAGAGCACCGCGTCGATGCCGATGACCAGCATCGCGAAGCTCGTTTCGAGCGTCGACCAGCCGCGCAGTTCCTGGAGGTAGAGGACCACCAGGAACTGGAATCCGAAGAAGCCCGCCGCGAAGAGCAGCCCGGCCAGGTTGGCCCGTACAAGCGGGCCGTTGCGGAAGATGCCGAGCCGTACGAGGGGCTCCGCCGCGCGCCGTTCGACGGCGACGAACGCGGCGAGCAGTGCCAGCCCCGCGGCGAGCGTGCCGATCGTGGCGCCCGCGCCCGAGTGCGAGGCGCGTTCCACTCCCAGCACCAGCAGCACGATCGCGGCGGTGACGGTGACGCCGCCCAGCACGTCGAAACTCTGCCCCGTACGGTCCGGACGCGCCGACTTCGGTACGAAGGCGAGCGCGGCGGGCAGGATCAGCGCGGCCAGCAGGACGGGCACGAAGAAGACCCAGCGCCACCCGACGGAGGTGAGCAGCCCGCCGACGACGAGACCGATCGAGAATCCGCCCGCGGCCGTACCGGAGTAGAAGAGCAGCGCCTTGTTGCGCCGCGGCCCCTCCTCGAATCCTGCGGTGATGATGGACAGGCCCGCCGGGGTCATGAAGGCGGCGGCGACCCCGGTGACGAAGCGCGCGACGATCAGCATCCAGCCGTCCGTGGCGAAGCCGCCGAGCCCCGAGAAGAGCAGGAAGACCAGCAGCCAGAACGTGAACATCCGGCGGCGCCCGAAGAGGTCCGCCGCCCGGCCGCCGAGCAGCATGAAGCCGCCGTAGCCGAGGACGTACGCGCTCATGACCCACTGGAGGGAGCCGGTGGACAGACCGAGATCGGCGCGGATGGACGGCAGCGCGACGTTGAGCATGGCCACGTCGATGCCTTCGAGGAAGATCGCCCCGCACAGGACGAGCAGGACGCCCCAGTCGCGCCCTGTCAGCGCGTCCGGTCGGTCCGTACGGCGTCCCGCCAGGCCGGCATCGGCCCCGTATCTCTTCTCATGCATGTCGATTCCCTGATGTATCGAGGGGTGGTTGGCGGCTCAACCACCCTCGATCAGGGCTCACGGCGGAACAACAGCGAAGATCGCAACGTTCATTCAGCCAGGCTTACCGATCCGGCACGCTCATCGATCCGAGTCCCGTGGGAGGACGTCGAATGGAACGCGACGAGCTGGAGTGCTTCCTCATCCTCTCCGAGGAGCTGCACTTCGGCCGCACCGCCGAACGTATGCGGCTCTCCCGCGCCCGCGTCAGCCAGCTCGTCCAGCGCCTCGAACGCCGCGTCGGCGCCCCGCTGTTCGTCCGTACGAGCCGCCGCGTCGTGCCCACCTCCCTCGGCCGCCGGCTCCGCGCCGACCTCGAACCGCACCACCGCGCCATCTCCGAGGCTCTCGAACGCGCCGCCGCCACCGTGCGCGGCATCGACACCGTCCTCAACGTCGGCTTCTCCAACCCGCTGACCGGTGAGATCGTCATGAAGGCCACCGAGGCTCTACGGGAGACCCATCCCTCCCTCGCCGTCGAGATCTGCGAGATCCCGCTCGCGGACCCGTACGGGCAGCTGCGCGAGGGCGCGTTCGATCTCCAGCTCACCGAGTTTCCGGTGCTGGAGGAGGACTTGGGCCGTGGTCCCGCGCTGCTCGCGGAGGAACGCGTCCTCGCGCTTCCCTCCTCGCATCCGCTCGCCGCCCGTGCCGCGCTCTCGCTGGAGGACCTGGCGGACGTCACCCTCCTCACGATCGCCGGACCGGCCCCCGCCTCCTGGCTGGAACACCATGTCCCGTCCCGCACCCCGGCCGGCCGGCCGATCGGCCGTGGCCCCGCCGTGACCAACATGCAGGAGGCCCTGACCCTGGTGGGCGGCGCCCAGGGCGCGTTCGTGGCGCCCGCGCACACCGGCACGTACTACGCGCGCCCCGGCGTCACCTACGTCCCGCTCTCGGACGCGGCCCCCGTCGGCTACGGCCTGGTGTGGCGCGCGGGCCACACGACGGCCGCGATCGAGACGTTCGCGCGGACGGCGGCCCGCGTCGCCGCGACCGAGGCCGCCGCCCTCGCGTGACCTCCCGCCCACCGGCCCCCCTCACCACGTCAGGTCTCTCTCCGGGACCTCGACGACCTCCACCCGCCCCGTCACGTGCTCGCCGCCCGTCGTCTTCTGGTCCACCATCAGCCGCACCGTACGCAGCGCCGGGTGCGCCGCCAGGGACGAGAGGTCGATCGGGTCCTGGCAGGGCGCCAGCGTCAGGGTGTTCAGGTGCGGAAAGCCGGAGAGCCAGAACCAGTTGGGCGACAGCGTGCCCGGCAGCCACAGATGGGTCAGGCTGTCCGGGCGTACCTCGCGGGACAGATCGGCCGAGGTGAAGCCGTCGGACACCCGCAGGCGCCGACGGCTCGGCAGGGTGCGCAGGACGCTCAGCTCCTCGTGGGTGGTCACCTCGAAGTAGACGTCGTCCTCGGTCAGTCCGGCCAGTACACCCTCCGCGTAGGAGCTCGTGTCGAACCGGTGCCAGGCCGTGGCCAGAAGCTGGCGCACGGGCGCGTAGTCGTGGTCGCCGTACTCGCTCAGCAGCGGGATCGCCGCGTCCCCGCCGATCAGGACGGCTGTCTGGACCGTCAACACGCACTGGGAGTCGGTGAGTCCGGCCGGCCCAGGCAGCAGTTCGAGCGCGATCGCGCCGATCGCCGCCAGGTCAGAGGCTTCCGCGAAGGTCTTCGGCGGGATGAGCGCCGCCGTACGGGCGCTGATCTCCTCGCGGACGCGCGGTTCGAGTTCGGTCGCGTGCTCCAGCGCGGCGGCGGCCACCAGATGGAACTGGTTGCGGCGGTACGGCGAGAGCGCCATGTCCCCGCGGCGCGCGATGTCGAGGAGGAACTGCGCGCACTCCTGCGGCCGGGCGTGCGCCGCCGCCATGCGGATGACGTCCTCCCACTGCGTCTCGGCCGCCCGCATGACAAGCAGCGCGATGTCCCCCTCCTCCACCGCCGCCTTCGCACCGAGGTAGTCCTGGAACGTCCGGTGGATGAAGTCGATCGAACCGACCGCGGGCTCCCTCAACAGCCCGCTGCGCAGCAGCAGATGACGGAAGATCGTGGACGCGTCGCCCTGTGCGGCCGCGACCGGCACCCCGGGCAGCGTGTCGGCGATGATCCGCTCCGCGTGGCTACGGTCCAGCTCCGCCTTGCCGTTGAGGATGAACTTGTACGCGAGACGCTGGAGCAGCCGGATCTTCGGCCCCTCCGTCAGCTCGACGCCGTCCGGCGACGCCATGTCGCGCTCCCGGTCACGGCGTGAGAGCAGCATGGACAGCGCCGCCTCGTACAACTCCTTGCGCGCGTGCGGCAGATAGCCGCGCCGGTCGCAGTGCAGCGCGCAGATCAGCCCGCACATCAGCGGGTTCGTGGCGAGCCTGGCGAGGTCCTGCTTGATACGGACCGCGGCGCCGAGCGACGCCTCGTACGCGTCGAGCAGCTCGCGCTGCTCCTCGTCGTCGGTCACGCTGCGCGCCGCGTTGTGCCAGCGGTGGATGAAGGAGTGCACATCACTGCGGCTCATCGGCGCCAGTGACAGCTCGGCGAACTTCTCGGCCGCCAGCCAGCGCCCCCGTACCGCCGACGGACGCGAGGTGACCAGCCAGAGATTGCCCGGATACGCGCCGAGCAGGTCCTGGAGCCAGCGGCGGGTGCGCTCCCGGACCTTCTCGGGTGTCTCGTCGATCCCGTCGATGAGGATCAGGCCACGGCCGGCGGCCAGCACCCGGTCGGTCCAGCCCTGCGGCTGCGCGCCGGCGAGCGGGCTGCGGATCCGGCTGAGGAAGTGCTCCGGCGTGGGCAGTTCGCCGTCCTGTCTGGTCAGCGAACGGATGGGCAGCACGAACGGGATCCGGCCGACGAACGGCGCGAGCGGCGCGCCGCCGTCGCTGAGGACGCCCCTGTCCTGCCGCGCCGCCGTGACGGCCATCCACTGCACCAGCGTGGTCTTCCCCGAACCGGCCTCACCGCGCAGGAGCACCCGGTCCCGCCCGTGGAAGGCGTGTTCGGCCCTGATCGACGCGGGTTCGGCCCGGATCGTGGCGTGCCGCGTCTCCCGTGAGAAGCCCGCCTCCAGGCTCAAGTAGGCCGCGTCCAGGGGCCATTGCTCGGGCGAGTTGGTGAGGTCGATGCCGTAGATCATCAACATGCCGTACTTGTGCGTGATGTGCGCCGCGTACCGCGCCTCGAAGAGCGCGTCCTGGGTGAAACGGGAGGGCACCCTCTTCAGCAACTCGTCGGTCTTGGCGACGGTTTCGGCCAGTGTCGCGGTGTGCCGTACGAGGGTGCGTGCGACAAAGGTCGAGCGCTGCGTGAAGAAGTGCAGGATGTACAGGCAGGCGGTCTCAAGGAGCGCGTCGTACAGGCCGGTGGCGTTGGCCGACAGATCGCGGGTGGCGTTCGGTTCGACCGCCTGTAACGCGCGGGCGAGCGCCTGCGGGCCGAGCTGGACGGCCTGTACGTCCTCCATGTCGAGGTCGCCCAGGCAGTGCAGCGTACGGGCCAGGGCCCGCACGACGGTCTCGTCCTCGTCGGGCGGCACCGGCCGCTCGCCGGGCCCGACCGGGTCGACGGCGCGCCGGACGAGTTCGGCGGCGATCTTGTGCAGGTCCTTGTCGGACAGGGTGCGCTTCTCGCCACGGAAGCTGACCAGGCCGGATATCCGTACCGGCCGGTCGACCAGCCCGGCGCCGGGCCCGTCCCGTACGAACAGTTTCTTGATCAACGGTATGACGATGCCCGACGCGAGCCGTGCGGTGGTGACTGCCGGATCCATGATCGCTCCCTCCGCTGGCTGATCAGCGTATCCACCGATATCGCCCCCGCGCCGGGTTTGCCGCAACCTCGTCGGGCCCGGTCCGTACCACGGCCGCTTCCCGTACGTGAGGATGGCCGGGACCGGCCCGTTGAAGGGGTGGGCCCGGGAGGGAAAGGGAGCGATCCGTCGTGCTGCTGCGGCAACTGGAGTACCTCGTCGCCCTCGCCCGCGAGCGCCACTTCGCGCGGGCCGCCGACGCCTGCTTCGTCTCCCAGCCCTCGCTCTCCGCCGCGATACGCAAGCTGGAACACGAACTCGGAGTGCCGATCGTGCGCCGTGGCCGGCGCTTCGAAGGGCTCACGCCCGAGGGCGAGCGGGTACTGCTCTGGGCGCACCGGATACTCGCCGAACGCGACGCGCTCCAGCACGAGTTGTCGGTCATGCGCGGCGGCCTCACCGGCACGCTGCGGCTGGGCGCCATCCCCACCGCGCTGACGGCCGCGTCCCTCCTGACCACCCCCTTCTGCGAGCAACACCCGCTCGTGCGCGTCTCGTTGGAGTCGCTGTCGTCGCGAGACATCACGCGGCGGCTGACTTCCTTCGAGCTGGACATCGCGCTCACGTATCTGGACGACGAAAGCCTGCGCCAGGTACGCAGGACACCGCTGTACGAGGAGCGGTATCTGCTGCTCACGCCCCGCGACAGCGCGCTCGCCGAACAGCGCTCGGTGCGCTGGGCCGAGGTCGCCGGGCTGCCGCTGTGCCTGCTGTCACCGCAGATGCGCAACCGCCGCATCATGGACGAGTACTTCGCCGCCGAAGGCGCGAGCGTCACCCCGGCCATCGAGACCGACACCGTCGCCGGCCTCTACACACACATGGCGGCGGGCCGGTGGTCGAGCGTGATCTCGCACGCCTGGCTGCATATGTTCGGCGTCCCGGAGACGATGCGCGTGGTCCCGCTGGCGCACCCCGCGCACGGGCCGCGCGTGGGCCTGGTCATCGCCGACCGCAGCCCCGAACCGGTGCTCGCGAAGGCGCTGTTGGAGACGGCGCGGCGGGTGAGCCTGCGCGAGGTCCTGGACAGCCTGCTGGGGACGTATCTCGCGCCGGCCGACGCCGCGACGCCAGGACCCGCCCCCGGACCCGACCCCGAACGCGGACCCGACCCCGAGCGATAGCCGGCGTCTATCCCGGCATAGAAACAGTCGCTTTGACCAGGGCGGACGCCAGGGCCGACCGTAAGAGGCACCTTCCGAAGCACTCCGCAGCAACGGACGAGGAGCCGCAACGCCATGGCCAAGATCCTGTGTGTGCTGTACGACGACCCGACCGACGGGCAGCCCACCACCTACGCCCGCGACGACCTCCCGGTCATCGACCACTACCCCGGCGGCCAGACCACCCCCACCCCCGAGGGCACCGACTTCACCCCCGGCCATCTGCTGGGCAGCGTCTCCGGTGAACTCGGCCTCCGCTCCTTCCTGGAGAGCCGCGGCCACACCCTCGTCGTCACCTCCGACAAGGAGGGCGCGGGCTCGGTCTTCGACCGCGAGCTGGTCGACGCGGACATCGTGATCTCGCAGCCGTTCTGGCCGGCGTATCTGACCGCCGAGCGGATCGCAGCCGCCAAGAACCTGAAACTCGCGGTCACCGCAGGCATCGGCTCCGACCACGTCGACCTCGACGCCGCCATCACCCACGGCGTCACCGTCGCCGAGGTGACGTACTGCAACAGCATCAGCGTCGCCGAGCACGTGGTGATGACGGTGCTCGGCCTCGTACGCGACTTCATCCCCTCGCACCGGATCGTGCTCGACGGCGGCTGGAACATCGCGGACGCCGTCAAGCGCTCGTACGACCTGGAGGGCATGCAGGTCGGTACGGTCGCGGCCGGCCGCATCGGGCTCGCCGTCCTGCGCCGACTCGCCCCCTTCGACGTGGGGCTCCACTACACCGACCGGCACCGGCTGCCGGCGGCCGTCGAGCGGGAGCTGAACCTCACCTGGCACGAGTCGACCGCCGCCATGGTGCCGCACTGCGACGTCGTCACCATCAACGCGCCCCTGCACCCGGAGACCGAGGGCCTGTTCGACGACAAGCTCATCGGCACCATGAAGCGCGGCGCGTACCTCATCAACACCGCGCGCGCGAAGATCGTCGACCGCGACGCCGTCGACCGGGCGCTGCGCGGCGGTCAGCTCGCGGGTTACGGCGGCGACGTCTGGTACCCGCAGCCCGCGCCGGCCGACCACCCGTGGCGCACCATGCCGCACCACGCGATGACGCCGCACATCTCGGGCTCGTCGCTCTCCGCGCAGACGCGGTACGCGGCCGGTACGCGGGAGATCCTGGAGTCGTACTTCGCGGGGAACCCCATCCGCGACGAGTACCTGATCGTGGAGGGCGGGGCGCTCGCGGGCACGGGGGCGCACTCGTACTCGACGAAGGAGGGCTGACCGGGGCGGCCGACCCCGGGCCTCGGGCGGATGAGCGGCGCCGGAGGCGCTTCCGGCGCCGCTCAGAACGCGTAGGTGCTCACCCCGCGCGCCTTCAACTCGGCGGCCACCCGTGCCCCGTCGGGCACATGCCGGGTGACGTAGTCGTTGAGGAGCGCGTTCGTGAGTCCGCCGATCTCCAGCAGCGGGGCGAACGTGGCCAGTTCGGTGGTCGAGGAGAGACGGAAGTCCACCTTGGTCAGGGCGGGCAGCCCGGCCAGTCCGGACACGTCGCGCAGCCCGAGTGAGTAGGCCTTGACCGACTCGATCGACGTGCTGCCGATCAGGAAGCCGAAGTCCGGCCACGGCTGATACCGGTACTCCAGTTCGCGAAGTGCCTTCATCCCGCCCATCGGCGGCGCCTTGAGCCGGTCGCACGACTCGATCCTGATCTTCTGGAGAGTGGGCGAGTCCGCCAGGGCGTCCAGGGACTCCAGTTGGCGTACGCCCTCCAGCCGCAAGTCGGCCAGCGGCGCCCGGCCCGCCAGACCGTCCGCGTCGTGCAGGACGTCGCAGCCGAATATCTGAACGCGCCGCAGCTCCGGCAGATCACCGACCCGGCCGAAATCGGCCAGCGAAGGACAGCGCCGTACGTCGAGAATCCGCAGGTCCCGGAGCTCGGGCGCGCCGTCCAGCGTGCGCAGGGTCCGGAACCGGTCGATCAACAGCACGCGCAGACCGGGCAGTTCGGGCAGGAACCCGAGGTCGGGTCCGCCGTCGACATTCGTCAGGAACAGCCGGTGCGGGGCGGGGGCACCGGCCAGGGACGAGAAGTCGGACAGGGTCACACAGTCCCGCACCCTGAGCAGGTCGAGGCTGGTCAGCGCCTCGACACCGGCGAGGGAGGTGAGCCGTTCGCAGTCGGCGAGTTCGACGGTCTTCAGGCCGGGCAGGCCCGAGATCGCCCGGAGGTCCTGGAGTTGGACGCATTCGGTGAGGACCAGTTCGGTGACGTCCGGGTGGTGGCCGAGCCCGTCCAGGGACCTGAGGCGGCGGAGCTTGTCCATACGGAGCACCCGCAAGCCGGGCATGGCGTCGATGCCCTTGAGCGTGGTGAGGTGCGCGCAACTCGTGAGGTCCAGCTCGGTCACCGCGCCGACGTCTGTCAGGGCCGACAGATCCTTGATGCCGGTCCAGCCCAGGTCGAGCGTGGCGAGCCGGCGCAGACCGCTCAGCGGACCGACGTCACGCAGGCCACGGCAGCCCTGGAGGCTGAGGGATTCCAGGTGGGGCAGCGCGGCGCCGAGTCCGGAGACCGACGCGACGCCCGTCATGCTGAGATCGAGCCGTCGCAGCGCGCTCAGTCCGAGCAGCGGGGCGATGTCCTTGACCTTGCGGCAGCGGTGCAGGCTCAGGCTCTCCAGGGCGGTGAGGCCGGTGAGCGGCCCGAGGTCGTCAACGCCCGAACAGCCGCCCAGATCAAGGCTGGTGAGACGGGTGAACTCGGCGAGCGGCGCGAGGTCACCGAGTCCGGCGCAGCGGTCAAGACGGAGCGTGCGCAGGACGGGGGCGAGATGGCGCAGGCCCTCGGGGACGGTCCTGCTCACCTTGAGATCGGTGCGGTTCTCCCGTACGTAGGCGGGGAGAAGGAGCAGTTGGGCGAAGCCGTCGGGGTCGGCGACCTTGGGCCACAGCTTCAGGAGCGTGTCGGTGGTCGGCTCCCCGACGACCGCGAAGCGCGCGGCGAGCGCGACGGCCTCAGCGGGGTCGACGGGTGGTGCGTCGGCGGCCCGGACGAGAAGTTCACGGACGGCCTTACGGGCTCGTGGGGCCTTGACCGTGGCCAACAGGGCGCGCAGGGCTTCGAGTTCGCCCGCCCCGTCGGAGGGGCCGTCGGTCCGAGAGGTGCTCATGGCACCGCAGGATATGCGCCGGGTCCGACAACGGGCGCCGCCGGGGCGGGGCTCCCGGGAGGGGACGCTCGGACTACTTCGCCTCACCGTAGCGGCCCAGGAAGCGGGGCGTGCCCGCCTCCACCCGGTGCAGGAACAGGCCGTTGGTGAAGACGAAGGCCTTCGTCGAGTCGTCGAAGTCGATGATTCTGCCGAGGCCGTGGTAGGTGAGGGACCGCAGCCGGCTCACCATCGCGCCCCGTTCGACGCCGATGCCGCCCAGCTCCCGCATCCCCCGCGCGATGAAGTTCAGCGCGTCGTACGCCTCCACGGCGTACGGTTCGACCGCGAACAACTCGCCCTTCCGGGGGCCGTAGCGCTTCTCGTACGACGTCACGAAGCCCTTCGCGGCGGGCAGTTCGGTCGGATCGACGTACGTCGTCACGATCACCCAGCCGTCGGCGGCGGCGCCGGCCTGGCCGAGGAACGCGGGCCGGAGCACCGGTTCGCGTGCCATGCGTGTGCCGCGGAAGCCCGTTTCCGAGAGCGCGCGGGCGCAGCGGGCCGCGCGCTCGGGCGACGTGCCGACGTACACCACCGAGTCGGCGTCGCTCGATGTCACGGCGGCGGCCACCGGACCGAAGTCGTCGCTGTCGGCGGGCACGGTGCTGGTCGTGGTGGTGCCGACGCCCTGGGGCAGCGCGTCGGCCAGGTTCACCACCAGCCGCTGGCTGGTGCGCCCTGCCGCCTGGTCGTCGACGAGGACGGTCCTGCGGTCCCCCCGGGCCCGGACGAGATAGTCGACGAAGCCCGTGCTGAGACTGTTGCCGTCCGGTCTGAGTTGGAAGAAGGCCTTCGTGCTGACCGACGAGACCGCGTCGCTGTCGCACGAGACGGTCACGAGAGGAAGCAGCGCCTCCTGGTACCGGGCGGCGATGGCCTCGACTCCCGCGACCCCGGTCGGCCCGATCACCGCGAACACCTCGTCCTCCGCGACGAACCTCGCCGCCGTCGCCTCGGCCCGCTTCGCGTCTCCTCCGTCGTCCCGTACGCGCAGCGCCAGGTCGAAGGGGCGGTCCGCACGGGCGTTGTGGTCGGCGACGGCCAGCCGCGCGCCCCGTTCCTGGGCGCGGCCGGCCGCCTTGTCCCGGCCGGACAGATCGGCGTGCAGCCCGACGACGTAGCGCGGCCGGGACCCGCCGGCGCCCGTGCCGGAGCCGCCGTCGCCGGTCTGCCGGGATGCCGCCCAGGCCGCAAGCCCCCCGCCGACCGCGACGACTCCGGCCGCGGAGGCGAGCGTGAGCACGCGGCGCCGTGACGGCCCGGGGGCGGCGGCCGGTGCCGCCGGTGCCGCCGTGACCGTGACCGGGTCCGCCGGGGAGCCGGAGCCGGAGGCCGAGTCGGAGCCGGCCGTGCGTCCCGGCGGCGGGTCGGGCAGCGCCAGCACCGCCGCCGACCGCTCAGCGACCAGCCGGGTCAGCGGCCCCGGCAGCCAGCCCCCCGACTCGCCGCCGGCACCCCCCAGCGCCTCCCGCACATCCCCCGAACCCGGCCTGTCCCGGGGGTTCTTGGCGAGGCAGGCCGTCAGCAGATCGAGCAGTTCCGCCGGTACGCCGTCGAGGTCCGGCTCCTCGTGGACCGTACGGAACAAAATGGCCGCCGCCGAGCCCGTACCGAACGGCCGCCGCCCCGTCGCCGCGTACACCAGCACGCACCCGAGCGAGAACACGTCGCTCGGCGGCCCGAGTTCACCGGCGCGGGCCTGTGCCTGCTCGGGCGAGAGATAGCCGGGCGAGCCGATCACCACGTCGCTCTCGGTCAGCGCGGTGGCGCCGGTGGCCCGCGCGATGCCGAAGTCGATGAGCCGGGGGCCGTCCAGGGCGAGCAGCACGTTGCCGGGCTTGACGTCGCGGTGCACAAGACCCGCCGCGTGCACCTCGGTGAGCGCGTCGGCCAGCCGGGCACCGAGGGTGCGCATGGCCCCGGGCGGCAGCGGACCGTGCAGCGTGACGGCCTCCGCCAGCGAGGGCCCGGGAACGAAGCCGGTCGCCAGCCACGGCTCGCGTTCCTCCGCCGCCGCGGCCACGACCGGTACCACCCACCGCCCGGTGAGCCGTGCCGCCGCCTCCGCCTCGCGGCGGAAGCGGACCCGGAAGCCGTGGTCGGCCGCGTACTCGGCACGGATGACCTTCAGCGCGATCAGCGCGCCGCCCGGCGAACGGGCCAGATACACCACGCCCATCCCGCCCGCGCCGAGCCGCCCGAGCAGCCGGTAACCGCCGACGGCGGGCGGATCGGCCGCCTTGAGAGGCTGGATCCCGGCCATCCCTTACGCGCCGGTGGGCGCGGGCCCCAGGAAGCGGAAGCCGCCGTCCTTGACCTCGTACAGGAACACGCCCTCCCCGGCGAAGCTGCCCTGCTCCGGGTCGAACGCGAACCGCTTCGTGATCCCCTGGTACGTGCTCTTGCGCAGCAGCCCCACCAACTCCGCCCGCTTCGGCGGCTGTTGCCCCGCAGGAGAGGGCGAACCCTTCGCCGGGGCCGCCGGCTTCGCGCCCTTCACCAGTTCCTGGATGACCAGATTCACCGTGTCGTACGCCTCCGCGGCGAAGTACGGCGGCTCGCTGCCGAAGCGCTTACGGAACGCGGCGGTGAAGTCCGCTGCCTCCGGCTTGTCGGCGGCGGAGACGAACGAGGCGGTCAGCAGCCAGCCCTCGGCCGCGTCCCCGGCCAGCTCCAGGAACTCCGGGGCGAGCACGGCCTGTGACGCGAGCCGGGGTCCGTCGAACCCGGCCGCCGCCAGCTCGCGCGCCACCTTCGCCGCTCCCGGCGCGTATCCGGCGTAGACGAAGGAGCCCGTACCCGCCCGCAGGATGTCGGTGACCACGGGCTTCATGTCCTCGATGTCCGCCGGGATCACCCGGGGGTAGGCCGGCATTCCGGACTGGCGCAGCACGAGCGAGGTGATGGTGGCGGACTCCCAGGCGTACGTCTGGGCCGTACGGTCCTGGAGCAGTCCCGGCCGTCCCATCTCCTTGTCCTTCGCGGCCTGTTGGGTGAGGTAGACGGCGATCGGGATGGACAGTGCGGCGTTGCCGGGGCGGCAGTGCACGAGGGACCGGGGCTGCCCTGACGACATCAGCATCCCGCCGGCCGAGACGGTCAGCAGGGGCACCAGGGCCTCGTCGTACGCGCCGACGACCGCTTCCGTCGTCACATCGCTGGTCGCGCCCAGTACGGCGAGTACGTCCGCGTCCTCGATCAGCTTCTTGGCGGCGGCCGGGGCGCGTTGGGCGGTGCCGCCGTCGTCGGCGGTCCTCAGCGCGAGTTCGAAGGGCCTGTCCTTGCCGGGCTTACGGGCGTTGTACTGCTCGATCGCCAGCCGCGCGCCCTGTTCCTGCGCCCGGCCTGCCACCTTGTCCGTACCGGAGAGGTCCGCCTGGACGCCGATGGCCCAGCGCGGGCCGGAGTCCCCGGACGCGGGAGGGTCGTCGTCCCGCAGGGCGGCCCAGGCTCCGCCACCGGCCGCGACGGCGAGCAGCGCGGCTCCGGAAAGGACGAACAGCCGTCGGCGGGACGGCTGTTGGCTGCCCTGACCGCCGGCGCCGTCGTTGCCCGCGCCGTTGTCGTCGGCGCCGTCGTTGCCCGCGCCGGGAGCGTCGGCGCCGGGCGCGTCGGCGACCGTCGGCTCGATGTCCGGCAGCGCCAGCATCTCGGCCGCGCGGTCGGCGATGCCCCGTACGACGTCTTCCGGCAGCCAGTCGGCCGCTCCGCCGTCGTCGGACGTGGGGTCGTCGGCAAGCTCCGCGGCGATCCGCTCGGCCGTGGGCCGGTCGGCCGGGTCCTTCGCCAGGCAGGAGAGCAGGAGTTGGCGCAGTTCCGCGTCCTCCTCGTCCCATGAGCCGCCCGAACCCTCCGAACCGCCCGAGCCGCCGATGTCGGGCTCGTCGTGCACCGTCCGGTAGAGCAGCGCGTCGGCCGAACCCGCGCCGAACGGGGGCCGTCCCGTCAGCGCGTACGCCAGCAGGCACCCCAGGGAGAACACGTCACTCGCCGGCCCCACCTCGGCGCCACGCGCCTCGGCCTGTTCGGGCGAGAGATAGCCGGGCGTGCCGACGACCATGTCGGGGGAGGTGAGCGCGGTCTCGTCGGTCGCGCGGGCGATCCCGAAGTCGATCAGCCGTGGACCGTCCACGGCGAGCAGGACATTGCCCGGCTTGATGTCGCGGTGCACAAGCCCCGCGTCGTGCACGGCTCCCAGCGCCCCCGCGAGCATCCTGGCCAGGGCCCGCACACTGTGCACCGGCAGCGGTCCGTGCCGGGTGACAGCCTCACCGAGCGACGGGCCCGGTACGAATTCGGTGGCCAACCAGGGCTCCGCCGCGTCCGGCTCCGCGCCCGTGACGGGCACCGCCCAGGGGCTGGACACCCGGCGGGCCAGGTCGACCTCGCGGCGGAAGCGGGCGCGGAAGCCGGGATCGTCCGCGTACTCGGCCTGGATGACCTTGACGGCGGCCAGCGCCCCCGCCTCCGTACGGCCGAGATAGACCACGCCCATGCCACCCACGCCGAGGCGGGCCAGCAGCCGGTGGCCGCCGATCGAGGCGGGATCGGTGGGCAGCAGCGGCTCGCTCATGCAGACGCCTCCAGTGCGCTCTGGACATCGACGAGCATGGCGGCCGTTCCCTCGATGACGGCCTTGTCGATCTCTTTCGAGGTCCGGCCCTTGGAACCCTTGCCGACCGCCGAGACGGTCACCTGGCCCAAGCGGCTCTGGCCCCAGGTGTAGTAGTGCGGGCCGCCGAGTTCGTCGCTGTGGTACTCACCGCTCTCGGAGATCGAGTCCTCGCTGGCGAACTGACCGGCCCCGAACGCCAGACCCGTCGACAGCAATCCGGTGATCCGCTCGTCGTCGCTGAGTTGCTGCTCGGGGCAGCGCAGCGCCTCTTCGAGGGTGCGCGCCATGTCCCAGTTCGCGTCCGCCTCGTCGCGGTGCACGAGGACGGTGGCGGCTATCCGGATCGGGCCCTTGCCGCCCTGCGCGGGCAGTTCGCTGTAGCGGGTGAAGCTGGTCAGTACGGAGGGCGGGAGCGGTTCGCGCTGCCAGACGCAGTCCTCGTCGAGCACGGCGAGCGAGCCGGGGTCGCTCTCGTACGGGCTCCGCCTGACGTAGTCCGCCCCGTACCGGCTGGGCTCGGCGGTGACGGCGCGGGCCAGTCGCAGGGCCTGGGCGCGCGTCCGGGGTTTGCGGCTCTCGTCGGGCGAGAAGTCCAGCCCGGTGGTGGCCGAGGGGCTCGGCGCGGCGCCCTTCGCCTCCCCGTCGGTCGTCTCCCCGGCACCGGACTTCGCCGGGCTGGGCTTCGTCCTGGCGGAGGTGTCGCCGTCGCCCGAACACCCTGCCAGCAGTAAGGCGACCGCGAGTGCGACGGTGCCCGATCGCAGCCGGCCAGGTCTTCCACTCACCATGAACCCCTCTGAAAGGCCGTGCACTTGTTCCCCCATCCTGAACGTATCCTGTGGGACGCGTAAGAAGGGGGCTCAGTTCTCGAACCAGGCCCTCGGGCGCACGCCCTCACCTCAGGTCCCGACCTCGAACGAGCGCAGCCACAGCTCCAGTGTGAGGACCAGCCACAACTTGCCTCCCTGGCGCGGCAGCAGCGTCCCCTCCCGCCGCAGCCAGGACCGGATCGTGTCCTCACGGAACAGCCCGCGGGCGCGCGCCGACCTGCCGAGGAGCAGGTCGTGGCCCAGCTCGCGCAGGGGTCCTTCCAGCCACTGCTGGACCGGGACGCGCATCCCGCTCTTGGGGCGGTCCACGATCGTCGGCGGCAGCAGGTCCCGTACCGCCTCCTTGAGGATCCACTTCTCGCTCGTCCCCGCGAGCTTCAGCCGGGGCGGCACGCGGAACGCGTGGTCGACGACCGCGCGGTCGAACAGCGGGGCGCGGCCCTCCAGCCCCTGCGACGCGGTGATGCGCTCCACCTTGGTGAGGATGTGATGGGCGCCCTTGGTCCGCAGATTGGTGTGCAGCAACTGGTTGAGCAGGCTCTTCATCCGCCCCTGTGTCAGATAGGGCGCCAGCAGGTCCGTCACCGGCGGCGCGTCCGCCAGCTCGGCCAGCACACCGGGCGTCAGCAGCACCGGCAGGTCGGCGTGGCACTTGCGGTACGAGTCCACGTACGCCCGCGCCCGGGAGTCCACACCCGCCTCGTCGCGGAGCAGTTCGTGGATGAGCATCGGCAGGTTCTTGGGGCCGCCGAAGACCGGGTCGCCGCCCTCCCCGTTGAGCACCACGCTCATTCCGTCCGCCGCCACCGCCTCGGCGAGCATCAGGTTGGGCACGGTGAGCGGGTCGCCGACCGGGCTGTCCAGCAGCGCGACGGTCTCCGGGAGGCGTGCCGCGACCGCCTCGCCGGGCACGGTCAGTACCTGGTGCTCGGTGTGGCAGTGGGCGGCGACCAGTCCGGAGTAGGCGAGTTCGTTCGGGGCGTCGCCGCCGAAGCTGATCGAGTACGACCGGACGGCCTGGTCGTGCAGTTTGGCGGCGAGCGCGGTGACCAGGCTGCTGTCCACACCGCCGGAGAGCAGCACACCCACCGGCTCGGCGACCGGCAGCCGCCGCGCGGTGGCGGACTCCAGCAACTCGCGCAGTTCCCGGGCGTGTTCGGCCGACGGGCGCTCGTCGGCCACCTCGGCCGGCTCCCAGTACGTCTCCTCCACCGTGGAACCGTCCGCCTTCAGCCGCACGCACCGGCCCGGCAGCACCTCGTGAATCCCGCGCAACAGGGTCTCCCTGCCCGGGAGATACGCGAAGGTGAGGAACGATCTGACCGCCGGCAGATGCAGTCCGGTGTCGAGCGCGGGCCAGCGCTGGAGCGCCCGCAGGGAGGTGGAGGCCGCCCAGGCCGCCCGTTCGCCGATGCCGGCACGGGCATGGAAGAGGGTGCGGGCGCCCATGTGGTCGCGGACGAGGACGAGTTCGTCGCCTTCGGCGATGGCGAGGGCGAACATGCCGTCGGCGGCGGCCAGTCCGGCGGCGCCGAACCTGACGTAGGCACGCAGGAGCAGCTCACCGTCGGAGCAGTCGCCGGGGATGCCGTCGGCGCCGGCCGAACCGAGCCGGGCCCGGAGTTCGGGCGCGTTGTGGAGCGTGACCTCACCGATCGCGTGGACGTCGCCCACCCGGTACGACCCTTCGGCCGCGCCGGGTCCGTCGAGCAGGCCCAGCGCATGGTGCCCCGCCCGCGTCGGCACGGGCCGGCCGCCCATGGCCGCCACCTGCCCGGCCGGGTCGTCGGCGGTCAGACACGCACACCAGCGGGACATCACGTCCTCTTTCCTTCCGTCTTCCCGATTCCCGGCTCCCGATTCCCGGCTCGCGGCCCCCCGGGTCAGCCGAAGTCGTCGTCGCTGTCGGCGGAACCGTCGTCCCAGTCCCCGTAACCGGCGTCCCCCGCGCCACCACCGTCACCGCCCGACGCGCTCGCCTCGGCCTGGCGGCGCATCTCCTCCTCTTCCTCCGGACTGAGGGAGGTGGGCGGCATGGCCAGCGTGCCGAGAACGGCCCCCGCGGTCACCGCGGCCAGGACGGTACCCAGTCGGCCGCCGAACGACGTCCGGTTCACCGTCAGCACCCCATCGCTCCACAGCGTGCGGCCGTAACCGGCCTCCCTGCCGTAGATCACCGGGCGCCCGTCCGCGTACACCCGCTTGACGATCCGCCGGCCCAGCAGCTCGTCACTGCCCGTCGCACCCCGGTCGTCCCGCCACCGCACGGTGCGCCGGCTCGCGCTGTCGGCGCTGCGCCACTCCTGGCGGCCGTCCGAGTAACGCCGGTGGACCGTGCGGTCGGCGAGCAGCTCGTCGCTGTAGGTGATCTCCCGCCTATGCGGCTGCGGCACTGCGGTTCCTCTCATGCGGTGGGCCAGCTCAGGAAACCCGCCTGGCGTACCTGGCGAAGGTCGGTCAACTGCGAGCGGGGCGTGCGCACTTCCCGTACGAGACGGTGCACCGTACGGATCAGTGACGCCGGGTTCACGGCGGCCAGCTCCACGAATCTGCCGCGCCGCAGCCAGTCGCGCTCCCAGCGACTGAGTGCGGACGCGAGCCCCGGAGCGGCACCCGATGCGGCGGCGGTCGCGGGGCCCGGCCAGTGGCCGGGTATCGCCGCGTACGCCGGACCACGCCCATGGACCAGATGGAGCGCGCCCGCCTGCCGGGGCCGCAGCCCCAGCGGGACGACCCGCACCCCGTCCGGTACGTCGACGGACCTGGCGAACCGCGCGGGGAAGGTGAGCCCGTGCGCGCTCGCGTCGTGCAGAAGGTAGACCGTCGCCCGCTCGGCCAGCGCGAGCATCCTCAGCACCCCTGTGTCCAGGGGCAGTTCGGAGGCGCCGTAGACCGGGCACGCCGACTCCATCGGCACCCCGTTGGCCCGCAGCATGGCGGCGATGTCGTCGGACTCGCAGACCAGCAGCCTCGGCAGGCCGTAGTCGAACAGGTCAGGCTCCGGGGTGTGCCGCCCGGCCGCCCGCGGGGGCCTGGGGGCGACGGGCGGCAGGAGGCCGTCCACCGTGTCGGGACCGATGCGGTGCAGCGCGGCCCGGAAGGCGCCGTACGTCATCGCGGGGGCCGATGTGAAGTGCGTACGCCGGGGCGCCCGGTGCCACGGCAGCAGCACCCGGCACACCTGGTAGTACAACTGCCGCTCGGTGAAGTGCAGTTGACCGGGTGCGGCGGCCTTCTCGGCCGCCGTACGGAGCACGCGGTCGAGGATCGCCTGCCGCATGTGCCCCGCCTGGCCCGTGTGCCCCGTGTGCCCGGGGTCCGCCGCGAGTCCCGTTCCCGTCTGCCCGCTGTCCGCCACACGGCCCGCGCCCGTGAGGTGGCCCGTGCCGCTCATGACGCCGTCGGCCAGGTGAGGAACCCGACCTGCTGCGCACGCCCCCGGTCGGGGTCGGCTATCCCCTCCGCCCGGTCCACCGCCCGCTCGACCACGGAGAGCAGCTTCACCGGAGTCACGGCGGCGATGGGCGACCACCAGCCACGGGTCAGCCAGTCGGCCTCCGCCGCGGTGAGCCGCGACGACGAAACACGGATGGCTTCCAGATCCGCGGGGCCGAGCGGACTTCTCAGCCGTACGGCGTTGGGGTTGTCCTTCACGGTGCGCGGCAGCATTCCGGCGACCACCACCCGCCCGCCGAGCGCGGCTCTGGCCTCGGACGCGAAGGCGAGCCCCGCGGGGCTGGCGTCGTGCAGGACTATCCCCACCGGCCCCGCTCCACCGCCCGCGCCCGGGGCGCCGGGTATCCGCGCGAGCTGGTGCACGGACTGCACCAGAGCGAGGGAGTGCTTCTCGGGCGCGCCGTTCAGTTCGAGGCAGGCCAGCACGGTGGAGTCCGGACACAGGAGCACCAGCTTCGGCGCCTCGCCGGCCGGGAGCACCGGGTACAGCCTGTGTCCCTCGGGCGCCATCCCGATCGGCGGCTTGCCGTAGACGGTGGCCCAGCGGTCTATCACCGAGGTCTTGAAGTCGCTGAAGGGCATCGGCACTTCAACCCTGCCCGTCCGCTGGGCGCGCATCGCGCCGCGGACCGACAGCACGACAACCAGGACGACGTAGACGCCGCCGACCGTGAGAGTGCCCAGGATCACGTCCCGGTCGAATCCGGAGACGCTGATGATCACCCACGAGGCGATCGCCCCGAGCACCAGCAGGCCGAGGGCGACACATCCGTACACACCGCTGTCAGTGGGAGTCCGCCCGCGAGCCGCCGCGTAGTAGAGCTGGGTGGGCGTGTAGCGCAGGCCCCCGCCGTTGCTGAGCTTGTGGATGAGCTTGCGCATCCGGACATCGTGCAGGCGGAGCTTGTTCTCTTTGGGTTCGAGGGCGAACGCGCGCTTGCAGACCGGGCAGAGCCCGTTCCCTCGTTCCCGGTAGCGAGCGTCTTTGCCACAGTGCGGGCAGATCACGGCGGCCCCCTCCAACTGCCCTGAGAAGCGCATGGTTTCGTTGTGTCGAACGGACAGATCCTAGACGATGGAGCTTGATTGAGATGTCCAATTCAGGTACGCGAATGAAACGTGAGGCGAACGCGGAGAACGAGGTCCACGACATCGCCGAATTCCGTGACGCGGCAAGGAACGTGGTCACACCGGTCCTTCAGCTTCCCCCGGACATCGCTCTCGCCGTGGTGGACGCGTTCACGAAAGTCGTGAGAGACGCGAAGAGAAGCGAATCGGCGACAACGACGGACAACGACGGGATAACCCGTTTCCAGACTTTCGAGGAGGGCGACGTCTATATGCTCGAAGCGCCCTTCGACGACTTCTTCGCCGACCGCTATCTGATGGATTTCTACAATGTGGAGGAGCGCGGCGTCTGCTCCCGTATGCATCTGCACACCGGTCTGCGATTCGTACGGATGATGACCGGCCCGGATACGCGGATCCGGGTGAGCAGCCTCTCCCCGTTCGAGATCACCGGCGTCTCCGGGGTAACTCCCTTCACATTGCGCTCCTTCGAGGACACGTTGCCCGACACCCCGCCGGGGGTGGTGCGGACCCGCTACAACCTGGTGGTGCCGCCCTGCTCCTTCGTGGACATGCAGATCCCGCGCGGGGTGAGCCATCAGTTCAACGCCGTCGGCGAGCACGCCGTGATCGATTCCGTGCACCCCGAGGAGTCCGTGGAGACATTCCGCGAAAAGATGAACGGATACCGGATGATGGCCCAGACCGTATTTCTGGCGGACGAACTCCCCGCGTCGGACACCTGCGCCGATCTGCCCACATGACCCGCGGGCGCGGGACATGCGCCCCCGGGGTCCCGACGGCGTCCGGAGCCGCTACTCGTCGCCTTCCGCGACCGCCGAGGTCGTGGAGGTCGTAGAGCCGGCGGACGTCGCGGAGGTGGTGGAGGTGGAGGTGGAGAGCCGGCGCAGCCACTCCGTCATCAGGGCCATTTCGGCGGTGCTGAGCCCCGACTCCCCCGACCGCCCCAGCAGAACGTTCAACTGGGCCGCCGCCGCTGGCAGTCGAGTCCTCTTCGTGGGCCTGTCGGCGCGCTCCTCCAGCGCCTCGGGGGTGAAGACGGTGGCGTGCACGGCGTCGCGGACCCGCCGGGAGGTGTCCCTGTCGGTGAAGGTCGAAGGACGGGCGACGAGCATCAGGGCCACCCCGACGTTGGCCGACATGACGACCTGGGCAGCGACCTCGGGCGCCAGACTCAACTTGCCGTCCGCCGCCGCCCGCCGCAGATCCCTGGTGAGCATCTCGTGCGACTCCAGGGCCGCCGCCGGGGGCGTACGCATCGCGGGGGAGTACATCAGCCGGTACAGATTCGGGTTGTCCAGCGCGAACTCCACGTGGTTGTCCCAGCCCTTGCGCAGATCCTCTATCGGATCGTCCTGCGGGGTCCGCTCCCGCTTGGTCTCCAGATACTTGTCGAAGCCGTGGTCCACGACCGCGGAGAGCAGCCCTTCCTTGTCCCCGAAGTGCCGGTAGAGCGCCGGGGCACCCACCTGCGCGGCGTCGCACACGGCCCGGGTGGAGACGTCCCCGTTGGGCGACTCGGCGACCAGTCGTGCCGCGACTTCGAGGATCCGCGCTCGTGTGCTCATGGCGGACGACCGTATCAAGGGCTCCGTAGCGCTGTTACTCATGACGGATCTCCTCGATCGCCGGGAAGGATCGGCCGGGGGAATCCACGGGGTGCCTGACACGAGCGGCCCTCAGATGATGCCGCCGTTGGCGCGCAGGACCTGGCCGTTGACCCAACGCGCGGGTCCGGCGAGGAAGGAGACGACCTCGGATATGTCCTCCGGCCGGCCGAGCCGCTCCAGCGGCGCCTGAGCGGCCATCCTCGTTATGGTCTCCTCGTCCTTGCCCTCCAGGAACAGCTCCGTGACCGTAGGCCCCGGCGCCACCGCGTTGACGGTGATGTCGCGCCCTCGCAGCTCCCTGGCCAGGATCAGCGTCATCGCCTCGACCGCGCCCTTGCTGGCCGCGTACGCCGTGTATCCCGGGAAGGCCAGGCCCAGCACCGAGCTGGAGACGTTGATGATCGCCCCGCCGTTCCGCAGTCGGCGCGCGGCCTGCTGGTCGACCACGAACGTGCCGCGGATGTTGGTGCGGTGCATCCGGTCCAGCGCGTCCAGCTCGGTGTCGACCAGCGGCGTGACCGCCATGACACCCGCCGCGTGCACAACGACGTCGACGCCTCCGAAGGCTTCCTCCGCCGCGTCGAACAGCGCCGACACCGCGACCTCGTCCGCCACGTCGGCGCGGAAGGCGATGGCCGTCCCGCCCGCCTCCGTGATGGCGGCAACCGCCGACTCCGCCGCCGTCTGATTCCCCGCGTAGTTGACGACGACCGCGTGTCCGTCCGCCGCCAGGCGCCGCGCGCTCTCCCGGCCGATGCCCCGAGACCCTCCGGTGACGATCACTACCCGACGCGCCGCGCTCGGCTGCTCACTCATGACGTTGCTCCCTGTATCGACGTAAGGACGTACCGATATCCGACGTGCCGACGTCCGATGTACCGACGTAGATCGACGTGACAAGCGAGGCATCGACCGGGAAAGCGATCTCCGCCTCGCGACAACAACGACGCTAACACGTCCGACGTAGCGTCGCTACCCTTTTCTGTAACATCGCTACGCCATCGCCGGCCGGCCCGCTACCCACCCCCTGCCGACCTGCGCCTACATGGCCCGACGGAGTGATTCGAAAAAAATCCTCCCGAGCTGTCGAGAACCCGTCATCGGCTCCGACGTCCCCTGTGAGAGTTGCCCGGAAGAGGCGACAACACAGAAACAAGGAGTGAAGTCATGAAGTATCTGGTGATGGTCCAGGGCTCCCAGGTCGACTACGACGCCATGACCGGCAAGGGGTCCGCGCAGAGCCCGGCCTGGAGCGAGAAGGACATGCAGGCGATGTTCGCCTTCATGGGGGAGGTCAACAACGACCTCGCCGAGTCCGGTGAACTGGTCGACGCGAACGGCCTGGCCGCGCCCTCGGAGACCCGCTTCGTCAGCGCGGACAAGGACGGCAAGCCCGTGATCACGGACGGGCCGTACGGCGAGACGAAGGAACTGCTCGCCGGCTACTGGGTACTCGACTGCGCGAGCCTGGAGCGGGTCACCGAGATCGCGGCGCGCGTCGCCGCCTGCCCCCAGCCCGAGGGCGCCCCGGTCTACCCCGTCGTCATCCGGCCCATCCCGGACGGTCCGGGGGTGGATGGCTGAGACACCGCGCGCACCTGGGTCCACCCGGGGTGTAATACGCGGTGTGAACCACGGCACGGACGACACCGCGGACAACGGCGCGAGCGACGAGAACCATGTCGGTGCGCGCCGCACGAACCGTGCGGCCCCATCGGCCGGCCCCACCCCGATCGAGGACCTGCTGCGCCGAAACGCGCCGCAGGTCCTCGGCGCGCTCGTCCGCCGCTACGGCCACTTCGACCTCGCCGAGGACGCCGTACAGGAAGCGCTCATCGCCGCCGCCCAGCAGTGGCCGGCCGCCGGCCGCCCCGACAACCCGCGCGGCTGGCTGATCAAGACCGCCTCCCGCCGACTCGTGGACCAGCTCCGCAGCGAAGAGGCGCGGCGCAGGCGCGAGGAGAGCGCCGCCGCGCTCACCCCCAGGGACTCCTTCACCGCACCGCCGCCCGGGGAGAGCCGCGCCCCCTCGGAGGACGACACCCTCACCCTGCTCTTCCTCTGCTGCCATCCCGAACTGCCCGCCGCCGGCCGCACCGCGCTCACCCTGCGCGCCGTCGGCGGTCTCACCACCGCCGAGATCGCCCGCGCCCATCTGGTGCCCGAGGCGACGATGGCGCAGCGCATCAGCAGGGCGAAGCAGAAGATCAAGGGGGTGCCCTTCCGGCAGCCGGGGCCGGAGGACCGCGACCGCCGGCTCGCGACCGTCCTCCAGGTGCTCTACCTGATCTTCAACGAGGGCCATACGGCCACCTCCGGCAGCACGTTGCACCGCGCGGACCTCGCGTACGAGGCGATCCGGCTCACGCGAGCCATACGGCGGCTGCTGCCGACGGAGGGCGCGGTGACGGGCCTGCTCGCGCTGATGCTGCTGACCGAGGCGCGGAGCGCGGCCCGCACCGGACCGCACGGTGAACTGATCCCCCTGGACGAGCAGGACCGCACCCGCTGGGACCGTGCCGCGATCGACGAAGGTACGGCGCTGGTCGAGGAGGCCCTGTCCCAAGGGCCCGCCGGTGCCTATCAGTTGCAGGCAGCCATCGCCGCGCTGCACGACGAGGCGCCGAGCGCCGATGGGACCGACTGGCCCCAGATCGTGGCTCTGTACGACGAGTTGCTGCGCCGTGCTCCCGGGCCCGAGCCGATGGCCGCGCTGAGCAGGGCCGTCGCGATTTCGATGGCGCACGGTCCGGAGGCCGGACTCGCCGAACTCAAGGATCTGGACGAGGAGTTGGCGGGGCACCACCGGCTCGACGCGGTGCGGGCGCATCTGCTGGAGAAGGCGGGTGACAAGGAAGGCGCCGTGGCCGCCTATCAGTTGGCGGCCGAACGCACGCTCAGCCTCCCGGAGACGCGCTACCTGCTGATGCGCGCGGCCCGGCTGCGCGACTGACCTCCGCCCCGCGGTCCTACAGCGGTTCGCCGAGCGGCCCGTACTCCGCGACCAGCGACCTGGCCCAGTGGGCGGCGAAGTCCGGCCGCGTACCGTCCGCGTCCGTGAAGCCGTACTCCTCGTACAGCCCCCATGTCGCCAGCGCCCGGCCCGACTTGGTCATGATGTCCGGATCCGCGGCCAGCGCGGCGACCGCGCGCCCCAGATACGCCGGGCTCTCGGAGTAGGCGAAGTTCGGGTCATCGGCCACCGCGTCCCGCCAGGTCTCCTCGGTGACGCCGAGCCCGTCCAGCATCGCCTCGGAGCGCAGAAAGCCGGGCGTGATCGCGACGGCTGCGACGCCGTACGGCTTCAACTCGGCCGCCTGCGCGACGGCGAGGCGGATCACCGAGGACTTCACCAGGTCGTAGAAGAAGGACCCCCGATAGCGGGCGGTGTTCCCGTCCGTCACCTCCACGACCAGCCCGCCGCGGCGGGCGACCAGCAGCGGCAGCGTGTAACGGCTGGTGATCACATGCGTGTCGACCGCCTGCCGCAGCAGCCGGAACCCGGCGTCCAGGTCCTGCTCCCAGAGCGGATGCTCCCAGTCGGTCAACGGGTCGCCGCCCCATACGGAGTTGACGAGAATGTCCAGCCGCCCGTCCTGCTCGTCGGCGATCCGGCCGACGAGGGCCCGCACCTCTTCGGGACTGCTGTGGTCGGTACGGACGGCGATGCCGCGCCCACCGGCGGCGGTGACCAGACCGGCCGTCCCCTCGATGGTCTCGGGGCGGTCCAGGTCGGAACGCCCGGCGGAGCTGCTGCGGCCGGTGACGTACACCGTCGCCCCGGCCGCGCCGAGTTCGACCGCGATACCGCGCCCGCCGCCCCGGGTACCGCCCGCGACGAGCGCGACCTTGCCCGCCAGCGGGCGAGACTCGCCCGCCGCCCCGGCCGCCTTCTCCACGTCTCTCATGCTTCCTCGTCTCTCATGCTTCCTCCAACTCGCAGTGGCCGGGCCGGTGTACGGGCGACGACACGTGGTGCGCCAGCACCACATCGATCTCCTGACGTATCCGCTGCTCCAGCGTCCCTTCGCGGTCGAGCGCCCAGACCAGCCCGGCACCGGCTGACATCGCCTGCACGGAAAGGGCCAGCGCCCCGACATCCGTCCCGGCCCTCAACTCCCCCGCCGCGACGGCGGCGGTCAGCAACTCCTCGACGGCGCGCCGCTCGGCCCGGTGAACGGTGAGGGCGTGCGCGTGGAACTCCGGTTCGCCAAGGTCCAGACAGAGGAACGCCAGATGGTTGGCGTACGTCTGCGGAGTCGTCATCGGCTCCATCGACTCCACGAGCAGCGCGGTCAGCGCGGCGAGCGCCGACCCGTTCGCGCGCCGCAGCCGCTCCGGCGACGTACGCGCCTGGTCCCGCGCGCTCTCGGCGGCCCGCTCCGCCAGCGCCAGCAGCAGGCCCCGCTTGGAACCGAAGCGCTGCATGAGCGTGCCCGGCACGAGGCCCACCTCGCGGGCCACCGCCGCGAGCGTGAGCCCGGCGGGCCCGACACGTCCGACGATGTCGGCGGTCGCCCGCAGGATCACCGAGTCGTCGACACCACGGGGACGTCCGGCCACGGCCACTGCTCCCTCACTCGCTCGATTAATAAATGCATGTTCATTCATTAAACAGGACACGGAGAGACGCGGCAACAGCCCGCGGCCCCGTCAGCCGGTCAGGCTGCCGACCGTCCCGAGCTGTTTCCACGTGCCCTTCTCGCGCACATCAATCCACACCGGCCGGTCGAGCGCCTGGTGGTCCTTGAAGCGGTACCGGCCCAGCAGCCCCTTCACGTCGACGGCGTCCATGGCCTTCCGCAGCGCGACCCGCGCGCTCCCGGGGTCCTCGTCCTCACCACCCCGCTCCGGCAGGGCCCCGTCGTCCATGACCTGCCGGATGCCGGCGGCGAGCACGAGCGTGCCGTCGTACAGCTCGACCCCGCCCCGCGCCTCGAACATCTTCCGCTGCGCGGCCGGGGCGGCGCAGACCCGCGGGAACAGCTCGCAGTCCGCCTTCGGCTGCCGCTCGTCGTGGAAGGAACGGAAGCGCAGCGTGCCGTCAGGCACCAACTTGTCGCGGGCGTCGGTGTATTCGTGGTCGTCCTCGGAGTCGCACGACGCTTCGTAGTTGTCCTGCACGACCATCAACTGCCCGGACTTCTTCAGGGCGTCGACCCACCCGTCGCGCTGCCGGGAGTTGGGCAGGGTGACGGTGTCGGGCCGGTTGTCCTGGACGTCCCGGGCGACGTCCGCCTCGTTCATCTCCTCCGGATACGCCGCGGACTCGACGGCGTCGACACCCGCCTCGCGCAGGCCGTGCCCGAGCTTGAGGTGGTTCGGATCGTCCTCGGCGAGCTTGTCGTCCCAGTGGTAGTCGGAGCCGACGATCAGCTTGTCCGCGTCGTACGCGCCGCGCAGATAGCGCCCTTCCTGCTCGCCCACCTCGAACTCCGACGGCATCATGCCGAAGGCGAAGTCCGGGCCCGAGCCTCCCTTGCAGGTGTCGATCGCGGCCATGCCCTGGTCGAAGTCGGTCTCGACGCCGTCGACGCTGCTGGTGTCACCGATCAACGCGATCATGCCCGGGTACGTGTCCAGCAGTTCGGTCGCCGGGGTCCGCTGGTCGTCCTTCACCGGGACGACGCGCACGGGCAGCCTCTTGTGCGTGGTGCGCTCGGCGTCCTTGAACGCCGCCTCGACGATCGCGGCGCGCTCCTCGCCGTACGACTCGTCGAGGGACCAGTCGTACGCGACCCCCACGACGTACTGGTCCGCCATCGCCGCGCTGGGCCCGCCGACCGGTGCCCGACCGGACGACGAGGACGAGGAGGAGGACGTCGCCGAGGACGAGAGCACGACCGCGGCCGGTATGCCGAGCACAACGAGCGCGACGGCGGCCCCGACGAGGGCGTTGCGCCGACCACGGCGCGGGGGAGACGGCGGGGGAGGCGGGGAGGGGACCTTGGCGACGACATGAGGCCGGGGGCTCGGACGTACATCCTCGGGATCGGGGTCGGGCTCGGGCGGATGTACGTCGTCAGGCTCGGGCTCGGGCGGGCGAACGACTGCGGACGCCGGCTCAGGTACGACGACAGCCGCCGCGGCCTCGGCCTTGCCCCCGCCCCGCAGCACCCGCTCCAGCTCCACGCGCGCCGCACGCGCGTCCGACGGCCGGTCGTCGGGGTCCTTGGCCATCAGGGACAGGATCAACCGGTCGACATCGGGGCCGAGTTCGGCACGGGCACGGCTCGGCCGCAGGGGCTCGTCGTTCAGGTGGTTGTACATGATCCCGGCCGCATGACCGACGAACGGCGGTCGCCCGACCAGGAGTTCGTACAGCACACAGCCCAACGCGTAGAGATCCGTACGCCCGTCGCCGTTCCGCTGCTGAAACCGCTCGGGCGCCATGTACAGCACACTGCCGAACGGCGCCTCCCCGGTCCGGGTCAGCCGCGGATCGCTGGACCGCTCCTCGGTGTACTTGGCGATGCCGAAGTCCACGACCTTGGCGACGCCCTCACCGGTGACCATGATGTTCGCCGGCTTGATGTCGCGGTGCACGATGCCCGCCGCGTGCGCGACCTCCAGCCCCCGGCACACATCCACGGCCCACCCGAGCGCGTCGGCCACACTCGCCCGCCCGCTCTCGGCGAGAACGTCGTGCAGCGTACGGCCCTCCACCAGGGCCATCACCAGGTACGGGCTGTCGCCGTCCGTCCCGTGGTCGTGCACGGCCACGATGTGCGGACTGTCCAACGAGGCCACGGCCCGCGCCTCCCGCCGGAACCGCGCCAGCTGCTCCTTCCGCTCCCCCTCACCCCCGGGCGCGAGAAGCAGCTTTACGGCCACGTCCCGCCCCAACTCCCGGTCCCGCGCCCGCCAGACCTCCCCCATCCCCCCGGCCCCGAGCAACTCCCCCAACTCGTACCGCCCGCTCAGCAACCGCCCCCGCACGACGCGCTCCCCTCCCCAGACGACGCTGCGAGGCTATCTCCCGGCCTGAGCCGCGTCCTCCCGCAGGCCCCCCAGGGCTGCCCCAAGTGCCGGTGACGGAAGGTGGATGCGGATGGCTGAGGTGCCTGGGCCCTTCGGGGGTGGGGGGAGGCGGTGGGTGAGGGGGGCGGGGGTGGGGAGCAGGTCCTCCTCCTTGTAGCGGTGGCAGCCCCGGTGCCAGACCAGGATTCCGGAGAGCCAGTTCTCCAGTTCCTTCACGTAGCCGGCGAGGACCGCGCGTGCCTCGGGGGTGAGGGCGAAGTCGTCGTACAGGACGGGGAGTTCGTTGGCCGCCACATGCTGGAACTGGCGCATGCGGCCCTTCATCAGGTCGTGGATAATCGCGACACCCGTCGGGTAATCGCAGTTGAAGAAGGACTGCACGACCAGGACGCCGTTGTGGATCTCGCCCTCGAACTCGATCTCCTTCTGGTACGAGAAGAGGTCGTTCATCAGCGAGGCGTAGTCCTGGGCGGCGTTCTCCAGGGACTTCATCGGGCCGCTGCGGTAGATCGCGGGCGGCACCGTCCGGCCGTGGCCGATGCGGGACAGGCTCATCGTCAGGTTGGAGCCGAAGGTGTGGCGGCGCATCTCGATGTAGTCGACGGGGTCCGGGACGCGGTTCTGGATCTGGTTGGCCAGCTCCCAGACCCAGCTGGCCGTCATCTCCTCGACCGCCGCGCGGAAGTCCCGGCGGGCGTCCATGTCCATCGGGCCCGCCGTACGAGTCCACAGGTCGGCCAGGCCGCGCTCCAGGGCCGTGAGCGGTGGCGGGGTGGCGAGTGTGTCGAGCGGCATGAACAGCGACAGCCGTTCGTCGCAGGCCTTGGCCCCCGCCAGATTGCGGGCGTGGCCGTACACGGCGGGGAAGTAGTCGTCGCCGTACGTCCCCCAGGCCAGCCAGTCCGAGGTCAGGTCGAGCCCCTCGCGCGTGGCGTCCGGGTGGATGCCGGCGGCGCAGAGCGGGAGGTCGATGCGCCGGATCCGGTCCTCGTCCCAGATGTCCGAGCCCGGGATGCCCGGCTGCCCCTCCAGGATGCCCATCCGGCCCGCCCACTCCACGACGTGCTCCCGCGACGCCTCCAGATGCGGACTGAGCGACGCGTCGAACGGCATCTCGAACTCGGGGATGATCGACGGCCCCACCCGCTGGTACGGCAGATGGCTGTGGGCGCGCGCCCGGACGGAGGAGCCGCTGGTGAGGCTCTTGAGACAGTCCGACGCCGCCGTCCAGCGCCCGACGGGGGTCTGCGAGAACAGCGGCCCCGCCGTCTCGCCCGCCCCGGGCCCGCCGTCCGCGCCCGCGCCGTTCATGTACCGGCTGGAGCGCATGTGCCACTCGTGGCCGCCGGACTGCCAGTCCTGGAGGCCCTTCACGTACGCGAGGGTCCCGGCCGCCGCGACCGGGTCGATCCCCTTCTCCACGAAGAGCGGGCCCAGCTCCGTCAGGGCCGTGTTCTCGAACTGGTGGAGCCGGGAGGTCAGCAGGTCGTTCACCGCGTCGGCCGCCTCCTGTGTCGTACAGCCCAGGAACGTCTCCAGGACGAGCACCCCGTTGCTCAGCTCGCCCTCCTCCTCGATCTCCCGCTGGTACGAGAAGAGGTCGTTCCGCAGATGGACCCCGTCGGAAAAGCTGTCCCGCAGGACCCGCAGCGGACGGGAATCGGCGATCGCGGCCGGGACCTCCGCCCCCGCCGCGTACTCGATGAGCCCGGCCGACCACGGCGCCCCGCCCACCTTGCGGCGCATCTCGATGTACTCGACGGGATTCGCGATCCGCTCGGCGTTGATGTTGGCGAGCTCCCAGAGGGATTCGTTGAGCAGATTCTCCGTGCTCTCGGCGAATCGCGCCCGCCAGTCCAGGGACATCGACGGGACTGTCCGCTTCCAGAGGTCGGCAAGACCCGCCTCCACCGGATTCGTCGGCACCGGGAATCCGTCGGCGAGATCCATCGGCATGAACGCGGCGAGCCGGTCGAGATACGCCTTGCCGCCCTCCCGATCCTGCGTTCTCTTGAAGATCTCCAGGAAGTGGTCGTCGAAGAAGAAGACCCACACATACCAGTCCGTGACCAGCGACAACTGCGGCCCCGAGCAGTCGGGATGGGTGTACGAGCACAGGAGGGCGTAGTCGTGGGCGTCGAGATCGCTCTGCTCCCAGATCCCGGAGCCTTCCAGCATCCCCATGTCCCGCGCCCACGTCCGGGAGTGCTCCCTGGCCTCCTCCAGACGCGGGTTGATGCGCGCCGGATAAGGCATGTAGAAATCCGGCAGTTCAAAGGGCTGTGTCACTGCTGTGCGGCCTTTCCCGAGGATTCCGGAACATTCCGGTAACTGTCCGTGTTCAGCTCTACCCCCCGCCACGTACCGCCATCCGCGCCACAAAACAGTCGTATGAACACACCTTCAGGGCGTGGCCTCCCTCAAATTTTCCGCCTCCCGGTCCACCATCTGCCCATGAGCACGACGATTCGCATCGCACAGCAACCCGAGGCCGACGAGCTACTCGGCCGCAGCCCGCTGGCCGCGCTGGTGGGCATGCTGCTGGACCAGCAGGTGCCCATGGAATGGGCCTTCGCGGGGCCGTACACCATCGCCGTCCGCATGGGGGGTGACGATCTGGACGCGCACACGATCGCGACGTACGCCCCCGAGGCCTTCGCCGCGCTGCTCACCGAGAAGCCCGCCGTGCACCGGTACCCGGGGTCCATGGCCAAGCGTGTCCAGCAGCTCTGCCAGTTCCTGGTCGCGCACTACGACGGGGACGCCGCCGCGCTGTGGCGAGATGTCGCCACCGGCCCGGAGCTGCTCAAGCGGCTGAGCGAACTCCCCGGCTACGGCAAGCAGAAGTCCCAGATCTTCCTCGCGCTGCTCGGCAAGCAGTACGGCGTACGGCCCGAGGGCTGGCGCGCGTCGGCCGGCGCGTACGGGGAGGAGGGCTCGTACCGCTCGGCGGCGGACATCACGGGGCCCGAAACCCTGGCCAAGGTCCGCGAGCACAAGCAGGAGACGAAGCGCGCCGCCAAGGCGGCGAAGGCGGCGGAGAGCACCAGGAGCTGAGCGCACCTCAGGCGGCGGCAGAGACCACCCAGGTGAGCGCATGACTTGTGGCACATCTGTTCCCCTACGAGCTCCCGGGTCGCTAGCTTTCTCGTTCAATCTCGCTCGTTCGCATCGGAAGGACCCCTGTGAACGCAACGTCCCGCAGACTCCTGGCAGTCGCAGCCGCCACCGCGCTCACCGCCCCGCTTCTGCTGTCCGCATCCGCCGCCTCCGCGCACAACAGGCCCGACCCGGCGAAGGACGCGGCGAAGCTCGCCAGGAAGCTCGTCAAGGAGGCGTCCGGCAAGGACGCGTACAAGCACCTGAAGAAGTTCCAGGACATCGCCGACTCCGCCGACGGCCACCGCGCCGCGGGCTCGCTCGGCCACGACGCCTCCGCCGCGTACGTCTACAGCCTTCTCAAGAAGGCCGGTTACGACGTCAGTTACGACAGCTTCGAGTTCACGTACATCGAGACGCAGGCCCAGACGCTGAAGGTCACCGCGCCGACGCCGCGCGACTCCGAGATCACGGCCATGTCGTACACGAAGTCCACGCCCAAGGGCGGGATCGAGGCCGAACTCGCCGTCGTACCGGTCGACGCGACCACCGGCTGCGAGCCCGGCGACTACGCGGCGGGCGCCTTCACCGGCAAGATCGCGCTCATCCAGCGCGGCGGCTGCGACTTCGCCGTGAAGCAGCAGACGGCGGCCGGCGCGGGAGCGGTCGCCGCGATCGTCTCGAACAACACCGAGGGCGCCCTCAGCGGCACCCTGGGCGACCCGGCGGCGGCCAGGATCCCCACGGGCGGTGTCACCCAGGCCGAGGGCGCCAGGCTCGCCGCCGAGGCCGCGGCCGGCCCCGTGAAGGTCTCGCTGGACATCCGTCAGCTCCAGGAGAAGCGCGTCACGCGCAACGTCATCGCCGAGACCAAGGGCGGCAAGGCCGCCAACACGGTGATGCTCGGCTCGCACCTGGACTCCGTCACCGCGGGACCGGGCATCAACGACAACGCGTCGGGCTCCGCCGGTCTCCTCGAAGTCGCCCTGGATCTCGCCAAGTCGCACGAGAAGCCCGCCAACAAGGTGCGCTTCGCGTGGTGGTCGGCCGAGGAGCTCGGGCTGCTGGGCGCCGAGGACTACGTGAAGGGCCTCAGCCCCGAGCAGGCCGAACAGATCAAGCTCTACCTGAACTTCGACATGATCGGCTCGCCGAACTTCGGCCAGTTCGTCTACGACGGCGACAACTCGGACGGCGTGGGCGAGGGTCCGGGGCCGGAGGGATCCGCGCAGTTGGAGAAGGGCATCACCGACTTCCTCGACAGCGTCGACTATCCGCACGAGGGCACCGACTTCACCGGCCGCTCCGACTACGGGCCCTTCATAGAGGTCGGCATCCCCTCCGGGGGGACCTTCACCGGCGCCGAGGGCATCAAGACGGCCGAGCAGGCGGCGAAGTTCGGCGGCGAGGCCGGGGTCGCGTACGACGCCTGCTACCACGCGGCCTGCGACGACCTCGACAACATCAACAAGGAGGCGTTCGACGTCAACATCGACGTCATCGCCAACGCTGTCGGCCACTACGCCCACGACCTGAGTCCGCTCACCGCGAAGGCGGGCGCGGCAGGCGCGGGAGCGGCAGGCGCGGCGGGCGCGGCCCCCTCCGCCAAGGTGGAGCACACCACCGGCGGCGACACGGGTGTCGGCGCGTCGAACGCCCACGAGCACGAGTCCCGGGCCTGACAGCCCGAGAAGTCTGAGGGCCCAGCTGCCTGATGTTCTGACCGACAGTCGGGCTGACGGAAAGCCACACACCGCGGGCGCCGGGGAAGCTGACTCCCCCGGCGCCCGCCGTGCGTCCGCCCACCGCGCTGGCAGCGGTCGCGAGGGCCTCCTAAGGAGGCGATATGGGCGACGACGTCACCGGACGGGACGGTTCCACTCATACGCCGCTCCTACTTTGACCCGTATGGATCTGTTTGCACCACCGCGCCATGGCTGCGCCTGGAGGCGGTCGCCCGGTAGGCTTTCCGTGTGATCTTCAAGCGCATCGGTAACGGGCGGCCGTATCCCGACCACGGCCGGGAAAGCACCCGGCAGTGGGCGGACGTAGCGCCGCGCCCGGTCCGCCTCGATCAGCTCGTCACCACGAAGGGCCAACTGGATCTGGAGACGCTGCTCGCCGAGGACTCGACCTTCTACGGAGACCTCTTCGCGCACGTCGTGAAGTGGCAGGGCGACCTGTATCTGGAGGACGGACTGCACCGCGCCGTCCGCGCCGCACTCCAGCAGCGACAGGTGCTGCACGCGCGCGTTCTCGAACTGGACCTGGGCTGAGCGACCGGGGGTCCCAGGTCTGACAGACCGAGGCCCGACGGACCGCCGACGCCCCCTCAAGCGGACGGCCACTGAGCCTTTCGGGGTCTTTCCGGCCGCTTCAGGCCCAACCTGTTGATCATTTAGTAGGAATCACTACCGGCGCGCACTACGCTGCGGCCATGAGCATGCTCACCCCCCCTGGCATGGGCGGCAAGTACCGTATTACGGGGTCCAAGTACCCGCGCATGCGCCGCCCCCGGCACCGCCGCAGGATCGTGCTCGCGGCCGTCGCCGCGTTCGTCGCCCTCGGTCTGGTCGGCTGGGGGACCGTACAGCTCATCGACGTGTTCACGGCGGACGACGGAACGAAGGACAAGACCACGACCGCGTCGGCCGGCGGGCGCGACTGCAAGCCGTCGCCGTCCGCGTCGGCGGCGGTCGCCAAGCCGCTGCCCAAGCCGGCCCAGATCAAGGTCAACGTCTACAACGCGACTCCGCGCGCGGGACTCGCCAAGGCCACCGCGGACGAGCTCAAGAAGCGCGGCTTCGTCATCGGCAAGGTGGGCAACGCGCCGGCGGAGTACGACAAGAAGATCCCCGGCACCGGCATACTGCTCGGCGCCCCGGGCACCGCGGAGGGGCCCCTCACGGTGCTCGGCGCCCAGTTGAAGGGCGCGAAGTCCGAGCACGACGCCCGGACGACCAAGGACGTCGATCTGCTGCTCGGTACGGCCTTCAAGAGCCTGAGCGTCAAGAAGGACGCCGACCAGGCCCTGGCCACCCTCACCAGGCCCGCGCCCGGCGGCCCTTGCTGAGCAGCTTGAGCCACGCGAGCCTCTTGACCCACACCGAAGGCCAAGGGCCCTGTCCGCAGGAGTCGGACAGGGCCCAAAGTTCGCCGTACGCGTGCCTGTCGGTCTAGTCGACCGTCCCGTACATACGGTCACCCGCGTCGCCCAGCCCAGGAACGATGTACCCGCGGTCGTTCAGCCGCTCGTCGACCGCCGCCGTGACCACCGTGACCGGCGTGCCCGCCAGCTCGCGCTCCATCACCTCGACGCCCTCAGGCGCCGCGAGCAGCACCACGGCCGTCACGTCGTCGGCGCCGCGCTTGATGAGCTCACGCAGCGCCGTGACCAGCGTGCCGCCGGTGGCCAGCATCGGGTCCAGGACGTACACCTGCCGGCCCGACAGGTCCTCGGGCATCCGGGTCGCGTACGTCGACGCCTCAAGCGTCTCCTCGTTACGGATCATCCCGAGGAAACCGACCTCGGCGGTCGGGAGCAGCCGCACCATGCCGTCGAGCATGCCGAGACCGGCCCGGAGGATCGGCACCACGAGAGGGCGCGGGTGGGACAGCTTCACACCCGTGGTCGGCGTCACCGGAGTCTCGATGTCGACCTGCTCGGTGCGCACGTCCCTGGTGGCCTCGTACGCGAGGAGCGTGACCAGCTCGTCGGCGAGGCGTCGGAAGGTAGGGGAGTCGGTGCGCTTGTCGCGCAACGTGGTGAGTTTGTGCGCGACCAGCGGGTGGTCGACGACATGAATCCGCATGCCTCCACAGTAACCGTGGCCCGGCCCATGGCTCCCGCGGGCATCAATCCCCTGCCCGAAGGGAAGGTGACTGGGCACGCGTACACGGGGACGCGGGGGCCACAGTCAACCGAGTCGTGGGGTGGTGAGGCGGCGATGCCGGACCGGCAGCGGCGAAATCCTCAGGGGCGAGGCGGCGGCGGGGCGGCCGAGGTGGAGGCCGGGGATCCCCTCGGCCTCCAGGCCCGGGAGCCCGCCGGACCCGTCACGGGCCCCGGACTCACACCCGAACCTGTGTCCGACATAACGCCCGACACCACGCCCGACCCCCTGCCCGACCCCGCCGCGGATCTTGTCTCCGACGACAGCGGCGCGGCCCGCCGGCGACGGCGTGCGCAGTTCCTGCGGGAGTTGAACGAGGCCAAGGCCCTGCGCGAGCGGGTGAAACCTCGGCAGGCCCGCGCGGCCCGGATGCGCCAGCAGATGCGGATGCGGACGTTCCGCTGGTAGTCACCGACAGGTCACCCAGCAGCCCTCCGGCCTTCGCGGGACGGCCACTTGGGCATCGGCCGGCCTCCGCTCCCGGGGCTCCGGACCCCCTCCGCGCACAGCGCATCCGGTGGCGTCCAATAAAATGCCTCCACGACGCAACGACGGAAGACCTCTCGCAATCGCCCGCTTTCTGCCACGATTCCGAGTAGTGGGCGGGGCAGAGCGCAGCGCACCGCCGAATCGTCACCTCTGACCAGTGGGAGAGTCACGGTGTACTTCGCCGCACTGCTCGCGCGCACCGAAGACGGGTGGGAAGCGAGCGACACAGAGCTCGACGACGTGGAGACCTTGTCGGATCTGACCGACCTGGCCCGGGAAGCCTCGGTGGACGAGGACACGGTGCTCGTCTTCATCGAGCAGGAGGACGCCTGGTTCGGCGTGCTCCGCGTGGAGGGCGAGGAAGATCCTCGCATCTACGTCTCCGACGCGGCCATGGCCGCACGCTCCTCGTACGGGGAGATCCTGACGGACGAATTGCTCGGCGGGGACGATGACGACCTCGCCGACGCCCTGGACACGCTGGACCTCGACGGTACCGAGGACGGCGAGACTGAAGAGCAGGAGGACACGGAGGACCCGGACGACGGCACCGCCGCCGCCGACGCGGCCGGCCCCGGATCGGTACCCGCGGGACCGGTGGGCGACCGCACGATCCTCGCCGACCTGGGCCTCTCGGAGGCGGAGTTGCTGGCGCTGGACACCGACGCCATGGCCGAGATCGCGGACGCGCTGGGCGCATCCGAGGTCCTGGAGACCGCCCGGTAGTGACAGAGCGCGACCCGGGCGCCGGACCGTCGCCCGACCCGGTGAACAACCAGGTGAACGGGCCGGAGACCGATCCGGTGCGTGACCCGTGGCGGGCGGCGATGCGACTCGCCCTGGAGCAGGCCGCGCGTGCGACGCCGGCCGGCGATGTGCCGGTCGGTGCCGTCGTGCTGTCACCCGACGGCACCCCGCTCTCCGGCGGCCACAACGAACGCGAGCTGACCGGCGACCCCACCGCGCACGCGGAGGTCCTGGCGATCCGCCGCGCGGCGGCGGAACTCGGCACCTGGCGGCTGACGGACTGCACGCTCGTGGTGACCCTGGAGCCGTGCACGATGTGCGCGGGCGCGCTCGTGCAGTCGCGGGTCGCCCGCGTCGTGTACGGGGCGCTCGACGAGAAGGCGGGAGCGGCGGGCTCGCTCTGGGACGTCGTACGCGACCGCCGTCTCAACCACCGCCCGGAAGTGATCCACGGAGTGCTCGCCGAGGAGTGCTCGGAGCTGCTCAGAGCCTTCTTCCGGGACCGCCGGAATACCGATTTCTGAGCAGGGGCCACCTTGGGCTAAGCTCTCTCTCGGTAGCGTGTCCGAGCGGCCGAAGGAGCTCGCCTCGAAAGCGAGTGTGGGGAAACTCACCGAGGGTTCAAATCCCTCCGCTACCGCTCTCACACCCTCCTGATCTGCGGAAACGTGGATCGGGAGGGTGTTTTGCGTGGCCGTACGAGGCCCGCCGCCAGGCACGCCGGGGCGGTCAGCGCAGTCGGTCGATGACCTTCGCGAAGTCGGTCATGTGCGGTTCGAGTACGGAGAAGTACGTCAGGCGGTACGTGTCCCGGTAGCGGTCCAGCGTCTCGGCGATCTGCTCGACCGTGCCCGCCAGTACGTTGGGCAGTCGCAGGATCTGGTCCCTGGTCAGATTCGGGGCCGTACGGTGGACGGCCGTCAGGTCCAGGGATTCCGGGGTGGAGTTGGCGTCGCCGAGGACCACCGACGATACGAACAGGTTCAGTTCCAGACGGCCGAAGCGCGCGCCCGCCTCGGCGCGGACATGATCGACCCGGTCCGCGAGGACCTGCCGCGGGTCCAGCCCCGGTGGGGTCCGGTGCGTCATGACCGGGAAGCCGATGATGTCCGCCTCGCGGGCGGCCAGCCGCAGAATACGGTCGCTGAGGCCGGCCAGGAGGAGCGGTGGCCCCGGGCGCTGGCGGACCGCGGGCCGCTGCTCCGGGGTGGCGAACATCCGGTGCAGCTCGGCGACCGTGTGCGCCAGGTTGTCGACCCGCTCCTCGGGGCTGGGATACGCCAGCTCCGCCGCGTGGAACTCCGCCCCTACGCAGCCCGCGCCGAGCCCGACCTCCAGCCGGCCGTCGGTGAGCTGGTCGGTGTCCGCGATGTCCCTGGCCAGCAGGGCGGGCCGGTAGAAGCCGGAGTTGAGGACGAGGGTGCCGACCCGCAGGGTGGTGGTCGCGTCAGCGGCGGACACCAGGGCGGGGAAGGGCGCCGACACACCCAGATGGTCGGGGATGTGGAGCACGTCGTAACCAAGCTCCTCGGCCTGCCGGGCCTTGGCCTGCCAGACCTCGTGCGATCCGGTGGACGTCATGCTGACGCCGAAACGGAAGGGGCGGGTGGACATGGCTTCCTCTCGACGGGATCGATGTCCCAAGAGGGTAGATTTCTCCTCTTTTATTCATAATAGTCATTGCGCGCTCAGGGCCCGGTCTCTCCGCCGGGAGACCGGGCCCTGAGATACGGCTTCTACGGGAAGTTGATCACGTTCGACGGGACCGTCGACGTGCCCGACGTCGGTGATCCGATGCTGTTGATCACGTGGTTGTACTGGCCCATGCCGCCGAGGGAGACAACCAGAATGTTCTGAAACCTCACCCCTGGCTTCACCGGCGCCTGGAATCCGTGTTCCTGACGGATGTTCGGATCGGACGTGTAGTTGCAGTAGCTGCCCATCGCCCAGCCCTGGTGGTTGACGACGGAATCATCCACCTTGTACGCGGCGAAGCCCTGGATGCTCCCGTTCTGGATGGCGGCCTGGTTCGGTGCGTCGTACGCCTTCTCGTTCTGGAAGAAGATCGTCCGGCCGTTCTCACCGCTCCATCGCACGTCGTACTTGTTGAAGTGTTCGACGAACAGCCCGGTCGCGAGCACGTTGTCGCCGTTCACCTGGAGGCCGTAGTCGGCACGGTTGGTCTCCCAGCCGACACCGTCCCCGTGGTCCGCCCGCCAGATCCAGGTATGGTCGATGATCGTGTCGTTGCTGTTGACGACCATGCTGGTGGTCGCCTTGCCGGGGCCGGCGCCGCCGATGCGGATGAAGACGTCCTGGACGGTCGTCGGGTTGGCGGAGTGACCGGCCGACGAGTTCTGCGGGCCGACCTCAAGCAGCGTCGGGGAGTTCACGGGTCCGGCGTCGATCAGGAAGCCGGCCAGCTTCACGCCGTCGACGTCGGCGACCTTCATCGCCGTCACACCGTTGTCCGGGATGATCGTGGCGTACCCGAGGCCGAGGACCACGGTGTTCGCCCGGTTGACGTTGATGGACTGGTCGACGTGGTAGATGCCCGGGGTGAAGAGCAGGTGCAGGCCCTGCGCGAGCGCCGCGTTGATCGTGGCCGCCGTGGCGCCGGGCTTGACCACGTAGAACTGGTCGAGCGGCAGGGACTCGCCCTGCGGGGTGCCGTTCCAGGAGACGCCGCGCGCGCTGGTGCGCTTGGCCGGCACGAAGACGTTGTACGTGTTGCCGTCCAGATAGAGGAACGGCTTCTCGCGGGAGGTCGGGGTGTTGTTCAGGGTGGTGTACGGCGGGTTCGGGAAGGACTGCGCGGGCGCGCCCTCGACGCCGGAGAACGCCATGTTCCAGACCCCGTTGCCCCAGCCGCCGATGGCGCTGTCACGGGTGTACCACTGCTGCTGGGAGTACGGCGTGATGGTGCCGTCGACCTTGCTGTCGGCGATGTAGCCGCCGCTGGCCCAGCCGTATCCGTTCGGTGCGAGGTTGAGTCCGCCCTTGACGTGCATACGGCGGAAGGGGGCGGCCTGCGCGACGGCCCAGCGGTTGCTGCCGCTGACCGGGTTGAGCGCGAGGTTCTCGGCGGAGCGCCAGAAGTTTTGCGTGGCGTTGCCGTTGAACCAGCCGGCGTCCACGGTCACATCGCCGTTGATGTTCGTGTCGTCCGGCTTGAGGCCCAGACCGGAGATCGAGGTGTAGAAGCCGAGTTGGGCGTTGATGTTGTTGTACGTGCCCGGTTTGAACAGCAGTTGGTAGCGCCCGGTGCCGAACTGGGCCGACTCCTGCTGCCGGAAGATCTGGTCGAGCGTGCCTTGGATGCCGGGCGTCGATGGGTCGAAGACCTTGACGTTGGGGCCGAGGTCACCGCCGCCCTGGATCGGTCCGCCGGGGCCGCCGCTCTCGCCGTACACCTGGAACTCCCAGAGGGAGTAGCCGTACGGGGTGGCGCGGGTGGTGCCGGTCAGCTTCACGTAGCGGGCGCTGCCGGAGACGTTCAGCGTCTCGTTGCCGCCGGGGCCCGTGGTGGTGGAGTACGCGCTGGTCCAGCTGGTGCCGTTCGTGGAGAGCTCGATCTTGTACGCCGTGGCGTACGCGGCCTCCCAGCGCAGCACGACCTGGCTGAGCGCGACCGGGGAGCCGAGGTCGATCTGGATCCACTGGGGGTCGGCGGCGGCGCTCGACCAGCGGGTGCCGGTGTCCCCGTCGACGGCCGCGGCGGCGGGCGTGCCGCCGTTCTCGGTGCTGGAGACCGTCACCGGCTTGCCCTGGGAGAGCAGGGTCGGTGCGGCGCTCGCGGGGGTGGCGGTGGGGATGAGCATCAGCAGGGAGGCGACCAGGGTGGCGGCGATGGACGCGGCTATGCCGCGGCGGCGTACCGACGCGGGTCTCCTGAACACCGGAACAACGGACAGCGGAGCGTGCATGGGCAGGTCTCCTGAAGTCTCGGACGACGTGGGGGAGTTCGGGATGCGCGGAGAGATCCGGGGGATACCCAGAGAGCGCTCTCTCGTATCGCAGATGGTTCTCCCGTGTTTCGTACACGTCAAGAGTTGTGCACAGACCAGCCGTCATCCGTTGGTCTCCGAACAACAACTAACCGACCTGGCGAGGCATTTGCTCATGTTCGCCAGCTGTCGTGCGGAGTGTCCGTTCAGATCCTGACGGCGCGGGCCCGGGGCACCTCGCGTACGGCGTCCCGACCGGAGGCGCGGCGACCACGCGTCGACGCGGTGCGGCCGGAAGCGGTCACGCGGGTGATCGAAATCGGCCTCCGAACCGGCCCATTCGTACGGTTAGACTCACGCGATCGCACCGGAGACAGCAGGGGAGGCAGCGCTGATGGTGCAAACGAAGAAGATCGCGCTCTATCTGGTCGTTGTCTTCGTGCTGTATACGATCATCACCTCGCCCGAGCGGGCGGCCGATCTGGTCCAGGTGGGCTTCGAAGGCATATCGGACGCGGCCCAGGGCGTCGGTGAGTTCATGACCGAGCTCGTAGAGTAGCCACGGCCGGACGGCGGCCCAGGACGGCAGCTCCTGACGACGGGTCCCGCCCGGACGCCGTGTTCCGCCCCGGCCCGCGCCGCGCCCTTCTTAGGAGATCCCCTTGATCCGGCACCTGGTCCTCTTCAAACTCAACGAGGGCGTCTCGCGCGACGAACCCCGGGTGATCGCGGGCGCACGCGCCTTCGCGGAGCTCGGCGGCAAGATCCCGGAGCTTGAGTTCTGGGAGTGCGGCTGGAACACCAGCGACCGGCCGGTCGCCCAGGACTTCGCCATCAACGCGGCTGTCGCCGACGCGGGCGCCCTGACCCGGTATCTGGAGCACCCCGACCATCAGGCGGGCGTCACCCAGTGGCGGGAATTCGCCACCTGGGTGATCGCCGACTACGAGTTCTGACCGGTTCCGACCGGTTTTCCGGCCCTTGACCCTCCTGGCCCCACACCTCACCGGCGTGGGGCTTTTCGAGTTTGAACAGGGGATTCTCCGTCAACACGGAGTTTTCTGGTGCTTGCACACAGTGGGCAAGTCTTGTGATGCTATGACCGCTTTTGACGGATGAGTTGACCGTAGTTGACCGTGAAGGGGTGGCGTGACCGTGCCGGCCAGTACAACGCCTCAAATGCCGCCCCAGATCGAGTCCCGGTCGAACGACGACCGGTCGGACACCCGGGACGACGACGACCGGTCGGACGCCCAGGCCGGCACTCGGACCGGCACTCGGACCGACGCCCAGAGCAACGATCAGACCGACGCCCCCCTCGTCGAGACCCCGAGCGAGAACGAGCCACGGCCCTCCACGCCGGGCACCCGCGGCGCCGACACCAGGGCCCTCACCCAGCTGCTCTTCTCGCAGATCAAGGACCTGGAGCGCGGCAGCCCCGAGCACACCCGCGTACGCAGCGCGCTGATCGAGGCGAATCTGCCCCTCGTGCGCTACGCCGCCGCCCGCTTCCGGAGCCGTAACGAACCGATGGAAGACGTCGTCCAGGTCGGCACGATCGGTCTGATCAACGCGATCGACCGGTTCGACCCGGACCGCGGCGTGCAGTTCCCGACCTTCGCGATGCCGACCGTCGTCGGCGAGATCAAACGCTACTTCCGCGACAACGTGCGGACCGTCCACGTACCGCGCAGGCTGCACGAGCTGTGGGTCCAGGTCACCGGCGCCACGGAGGACCTGACGACGGCTCACGGCCGCTCGCCCACCACCACCGAGATCGCCGCGCGGCTGAAGATCTCCGAGGAGGAGGTCCTCGCGTGCATCGAGGCGGGCCGCTCGTACCACGCGACGTCCCTGGAGGCGGCCCAGGAGGGCGACGGGCTGCCGGGACTGCTCGACCGGCTCGGCTACGAGGACCCCGCGCTCGCCGGCGTCGAGCACCGCGATCTGGTCCGGCATCTGCTGGTGCAGCTGCCCGAGCGGGAGCAGCGGATCCTGATGCTGCGCTACTACAACAACCTGACGCAGTCGCAGATCAGTCAGGAACTCGGCGTCTCCCAGATGCATGTGTCAAGGCTCCTGGCGCGAAGCTTCGCGCGTTTGCGATCCGCAAACAGGATCGAGGCATAGCTCTTCCGGGTAGTAACCCCGGAGCGTCCCCACCTGCTGCAAATTCGCATACCCCCACATTCCGGTGCAGATATGTCGACTTGGCGCTACAGCGTGTTGACGACATGTGACATTCTGCTGGAACCGCGTTTGCCGCAGTCCCACCGCCGGTATTCAGGTGGAGGCTGCGTTCCTTCGACGGGAGCGGCCACCGCGACCGTCAGCGACCTCAAGGGGGTGGCATGTCCGTAGAACAGGGCAGCTCGAAGGTGCTCACGCTCAACAAGAGCGACCAGGCACCGAACGACGCGCCGGATGCTCTCGACCGCGCGGCCGAACCGCGCGCGTCCCAGCCGGAAGTCATCGACACCCGCACTCTGTCCCGCTCCCTGTTCCTGCGGCTCGCCGTGCTCGCCCAGGACAGCCCGGAGCGGACCTACGTACGTGACACCCTCATCGAGCTGAATCTGCCGCTGGTGCGTTACGCGGCGGCCCGGTTCCGCAGCCGCAACGAGCCGATGGAGGACATCGTCCAGGTCGGCACGATCGGCCTCATCAAGGCGATCGACCGGTTCGACTGCGAACGGGGCGTGGAATTCCCCACGTTCGCGATGCCGACCGTCGTCGGCGAGATCAAGCGCTTCTTCCGCGACACGTCGTGGTCCGTGCGCGTGCCCCGCCGGCTCCAGGAGCTGCGGCTGGCACTGACGAAGGCCAGCGACGAGCTGGCCCAGAAGCTCGACCGCTCGCCGACCGTTCCCGAACTCGCCGTGGTACTGGGCGTGTCGGAGGAGGACGTTGTCGACGGCCTCGCGGTCGGGAACGCGTACACGGCCTCCTCGCTGGACTCGCCGTCCCCCGAGGACGACGGCGGCGAGGGATCGCTCGCGGACCGTCTGGGGTACGAGGACACGGCCCTGGAAGGCGTGGAGTACCGCGAGTCGCTGAAGCCGCTGCTGGCCAAACTCCCGCCCCGCGAGCGGCAGATCATCATGCTGCGCTTCTTCGCGAACATGACGCAGTCCCAGATCGGCGAGGAGGTCGGCATCTCGCAGATGCATGTCTCACGCCTGCTGACCCGCACGCTGGCGCAGCTGCGGGAAGGGCTGATCTCGGACTGAGGAGGGACGTCACCGCGAGGACGACGGGCGCGCCGGGCCACGACACGGCCCGCGAGCCACCGCTCGGAGCCGGCAGCGGGTCCGGGTGCGGTCACCGCGGTGGCGCCCCGCAGGGAGCGGAGCGCCACCGTCAGGAGTGAGACCTGGGCTCAGGTGTGAGACCTGGGGCTTACGCCCGGTGGGCCGGCGATCAGTAGGGCTCGAAGTCGGCGGGCTTGCGGTCAGCCGAGCGCAAGCCAGGCGACCGCGCCCAGGATCACGATCGCGGCCACGACGCCGACGATCAGTCCGGTCTTCGATCCGCTCTGCTGTGGCGCCTGCCGGCGCTGCGGCTCACCGTCGTCGACAAAGGCGCGGAACATCTGGGTGCTGCCCGCGGGGTCGGGATTTCCCTCGGGGCCCTGCGGGGCATGGGGGTTGTGTGCCATGAGCCAGGACCCTAGCGAACACCGCACCCGCGCCCAACCCCCGGGGCCGTTTCCAGGCCGTACGGGTCGCGCCGGCCATCCCCCGCGCCCGTCTCCCGCGTCCCTCCCGGCCCCCTTTACCTCATTGACCCCTGCCATGCCGAGCCTTTTGGGTTCCTTTACTCCTGATGCCCATTTTTAGTTTGCCTTCAGCAACCAAACGCTTCTATGGTTGCCCTAAGCAACAACATGGGCGAGGGGTCTACGGAGGGGTCATGGCCGCCAAGAGTCAGTACGCGGAACTGGCCCACCAACTCAGCGCCATCGGCGCCGTGAAACGGGGACTCTCCCGTGTCCTGCCCCCCGACTGTCCGGGCGGCTCCGCCGCGGTACTGGCCCTGCTGGAGCAGCACGGCGAGATGCGGATGAGCCGCCTCGCCGAATTGCTGGCCGTGGACATGTCCGTGACCAGCAGGCATGTGGCCCACGCGGCCGAGCGCGGCTGGATCGAGCGCGCCCCCGACCTCGCCGACCGGCGGTCCCGCATCCTGCGGCTCACGCCGGCGGGCCGCGAACTGCTCGACGAACTTTCACGGCGCACGACCGAGATGTTCGCCCGCGCTCTTTCCGACTGGACCGACGACGAGGTGGGGCAGCTCAACACTATGCTGGCGCGCCTGCGTGAGAACTTCGGTGATTGCCGGCCCGGCCGTTACGACGACAGCCCCGGCTCCTCTGCCCGTGCCCCCACACCCGCCTCCGGCCCCGCACCCGCACCCGCACCCGCACCCGCACAGCGTGATTCGCCCGCGCGGCAACAACAGACGTGAACGACAAAGGAATTCAATGGCTACGACCACCACATCCACGGGTGTACGGGGCGGCCACCCCAAGCACGGCGGAGGCTCCCCCGCCCCCGTCGCGCCCGGCACACCGATGACTCACCGTCAGATCATGGAGGCGCTCTCCGGGCTGCTGCTCGGCATGTTCGTGGCGATCCTCTCCTCGACGGTCGTCACCAACGCCCTGCCCGAGATCATCTCCGACCTCGGCGGCGGACAGAGCGCGTACACCTGGGTGGTGACCGCCTCGCTGCTGGCGATGACGGCCACCACTCCCCTGTGGGGCAAGCTCGCCGACCTTTTCAGCAAGAAGCTGCTGGTCCAGATAGCACTGACCCTCTATGTGGTCGCATCGGCGGCGGCCGGACTCTCCCAGAGCGCGGGAACGCTGATCGTCTTCCGCGTCATCCAGGGCATCGGCGTCGGCGGTCTCACCGCCCTGGCGCAGATCATCATGGCCGCGATGATCGCCCCGCGTGAGCGCGGACGCTACAGCGGCTACCTCGGCGCGACCTTCGCCGTCGCCACCGTCGGCGGCCCGCTCATCGGCGGTGTCATCACCGACACGTCCTGGCTCGGCTGGCGCTGGTGCTTCTACGTCGGCGTCCCCTTCGCCGTCATCGCGCTGATCGTGCTGCAGAAGACCCTCAAGCTCCCGGTGGTCAAGCGCAAGGTCAAGATCGACTGGACCGGCGCGTTCCTGATCAGCGCGGCCGTCTCGCTGCTGCTGCTCTGGGTCACCTTCGCCGGTGACAAGTACGACTGGATCTCCGGGCAGACGTACGCGATGCTCGCCGGCACGGTCGTGCTCGGCGCGCTCTTCCTCTACACCGAGTCGCGGGCGAGCGAGCCGATCATCCCACTGCGCCTCTTCCGCAACCGCACGATCACCCTCGCGTCGCTGGCCTCGCTCTTCGTCGGTATCGCGATGTTCGCCGGCACGGTCTTCTTCAGCCAGTACTTCCAGCTGGCGCGCGACAAGTCACCCACGATGTCCGGGGTGATGACCATCCCGATGATCGGCGGGCTCTTCCTCTCCTCGACCGTCTCAGGCCTCGTCATCACCAAGACGGGACGCTGGAAGGCGTGGCTCGTCAGCGGTGGTGTGCTGGTGACGGCCGGCCTCGGACTCCTGGGCACCATCCGGTACGACACCGAGTACTGGCACATCGCGGCCTTCATGGCGATCATGGGCCTCGGCATCGGCATGATGATGCAGAACCTGGTCCTGTGCACCCAGAACCAGGTCTCCCCCCAGGACTTGGGCGCCGCGAGTTCCGTCGTCACCTTCTTCCGCTCGCTCGGCGGTGCGATCGGCGTCTCGGCGCTGGGCGCGGTGCTGGGCCACCGGGTCACCTCGTACGTCAAGGACGGTCTCGCCGACCTCGGTCCAGACGCGGCTGCGGCCGGTCACGCCGGTACGGGCGGCGGGGGCATCCCGAATCTGGACACGCTGCCCGGTCCGATGCGGACCGTCGTGGAGGCCGCGTACGGACACGGCGTCGCCGACGTCTTCCTCTTCTCGGCTCCGGCCGCGCTGCTCGCCTTCTTCGTCACCCTGTTCATCAAGGAGGTCGCGCTGAAGACGCGTGCCGGGAACGACGCGGCGGAGAGCCCGGAGGAGGCGCCGGACGGGTCGGCGGTGCCGATGGACGTGGGCGTGGAGGCGCTCGTCACCGTGGAAGCGACGGCTCCGGCTCCCGTGCCGGGCGTGGCGACCGCCGGTGAGGCCCCGGGGAGCGCCCCAGACGGCGCGCAGGGCGGCGCGCAGGGCTCCGGCGGCATCACCGTCCATGGCCTCGTACGCGGCAGCGAGGGCGGCGCCGTGGCGCGGGCCGCGATCACCCTCATCACCCCGGGCGGGCGGCAGTTGGGCCGCGCGGTCGCCGGGGACGACGGCGGGTACACCGTGGACGCGCCCGAGGCCGGCTCGTACGTCCTGATCGCCTCGGCCGACGGTTTCCAGCCGCAGGCCGTCACGGTGACCGTCGGCGCGGAGCCGCTGGCGTACGACATCCTGCTCGCCGGTACGAGCGGGCTCACCGGCTCCGTACGGAGCGAGGAGAGCGATACGCCCGTCGAAGGCGCGATGGTCATCGTGACCGACGTACGCGGCGACGTACTGGCGACCGGAAAGTCCACCGACCAGGGCGAGTTCGCCTTCGGTGAGCTGCTGCCCGGCTCCGTGACCGTGGCCGTGAACGCGACCGGTTTCCGGCCGCTGGCCCTCCCGGTGGAGATCGGCGCCCAGGGTGTGACTCGTGTCGAGGCCGTCCTGCGGGCGGGTGCGCTCGTGCAGGGCACCGTCCGGGCCGGCGCCGACCGGCGTCCGCTGCCCGACGCGCGCGTCACCCTGATCGACGCGGCGGGGAACGTGGTCGCCACGGCGACGACCGGTGACGACGGTGCATACGGTTTCGCGGACCTGGACGCGGGTGAGTACACGGTCATAGCGACCGGTTACCCGCCGGCCGCCGGGACCCTGACCGTGGCCGGAAGCGGAATCGACGGCCATGACATCGAGCTCGCGCACCCCGGAGAATAAGCGGGGCTAGGGCGTGTCTTTTGGATCAGGCCGGATCAGGGAGCGGGGTCTGGTGCGTGCGGTCGCAAGGCGGAGGAGGGAGACGACGCGGAGCGTCGGCGACCGACGACAACGGAGGGGGCACCTCCCGTGCCCCCCTCGGGGGCTACGGGGGAGAGCGTGCGTGCCAGGGACCGCGAGCC